>JBBTVT010000143.1:0-7221 GCA_038078655.1 Patescibacteria group bacterium | reverse complement strand
GAAGTTACTGCCAAATTTATCCAAAGTGGTGCAGTGAAACCTTGAATTTACAACTTTCGTTTCTGATAAATTTTCAAGTACACCATGGCCTCCAGTATCGGCGAGCATCATAACAAGGTCTATGTCCTGTATTTCGTCCAGAAGCTCCTCGATACTTTTTTCGCTGAAAATATCGCACTTACGTTCGTGCCAATGTGATTTATCAATTTTTTCAGCATGGCGACTATATAGCCAGATTTCCCAGCCGTTTTTATGAAGAAAATCTGCAACAAAACGGCCGATGGATTTTTCTTTCGTTCCGGCAATTAAGGCAGCTTTCATAACGGTTTTTGTGTAAAAAATAATCCCCACCCCATTTTGTCGCTTTTTACCGAAGAAACAATGCTCTCGTATCTCTGTTTTAATTCAAGATAGGTTTTATCACCCTTATCTACATAATCTTGCATTTTTTGAGCCAGTTTTCCGTATGTTCGAATCATATCTTCGTCTCGTCGCTCCGCTTTGATAATCGTTAGACCAACCATTTTTAGAATTTCCTCGTAAGCACTAAACGAGAGTCACTCATTCCAGTTCACAAGTTTGTAAATCAATTTTTCTTCACTCTCTGTCCTTTCCTCGATCTTAGATTCTGATAGGAAATCAACAACAGCAAAAACTCCGCCGGGGACGAGGAGACGATAAACATTCTGAAAGAGTGATTTTTTGTTGGTTATAAGTAAAATCGCGTCTTGACTGATAATGTGCGTAAATTGTTTGTCTTCCTCAAAAGTTTTATCAAGATCGCTACCACTTGCCCTAATAAATTTTGCGTTATAAATTTAGAGTTGCGATATCCAAATACTTCCTTTAATTGTAATTAAAATAAATTCTTATAAGTTTTATCTGACCTTCTTTCCACTGTCAAAATAAAACATTGGCCACTAACTTCTTTTTTAAAAATAATCCTTAATTTTCCTTTTCTAACTCGAAAAATATTATCACAATTTTTTAATTTTTTTAAATCAAATCCGGATAAAGAATCAGCTTTTATTTTTAAAAGAATATTTTTAATTAATTTCCTTTCTTTAAGAGATAATTTTTGAAGCGCCTTAGCGATCTTATTCATAAAGCTATAAAATTGCTAAAAGCGCATTTATATCAACTCCGCCTTTTTTTATTTTAGCAAAATTAATCACTTCTTCCCAATCATTATTTTCGTCTATTGGCGCTAATTTAAATAGTGGCTTGCTTTGTTTAAGAACAATAAAAGATTGACCAGCTTTAACAGCAAGGGCATATTTTTCCATATTAAGCCGTAAATCTTTTAAAGCAATTAGGTTTTCCATATGTTTTTAAATTAAAATAAGATTAACTAAAGTTTAACAAAAGATAAACTAAATGTCAAAATTTGTACTATTGCAGAGTTAAGGTTGCATTTCAGAGAATGTTTGGATGTTCAACCTTAGTTAGAGTTAGACCGTCGGAAGTCGGACTTCCGACAGTTAGAATAATAGAAAGGGAAAAAACAAAAACCCGACTTTTTAGTAATCAGGTTTTATTATAAGGGCGCGGCTTGCCCGCGCCCAGGGCGACCGCAACGGTCGCCCCTACGGAATTATTTTTTTATATTTATTTTTATATTTTGATTTTTTTATATTATATATCTCCCCTTATCCTGATCACCAATGATTATTCCTCGATCTAAAGTAATTACTCTTTTTTTTAAACCATTTACTATCTCTCTATTATGTGTAACTAAAATTACAGTTGTTTTAAAATTATTAATTTTCAAAAGAAGATTAATAATTTCTTGCGCATTGATAGAATCTAAATTACCAGTCGGCTCATCAGCAATCAAAAGTTTTGGACAATGGGAAAGACTACGAGCTATTACAACTCGCTGTTTCTCTCCTCCAGAAAGATGATCAGGAAAAACATTTGCCTTTTTTTCTAATCCTACAATTTTCAAAACCTGAGGAATAACCTTTTTTATTTTTTGATTAGATGCGCCAATCACTTCTAATGCAAAGGCAACATTTTCAAAAACAGTTTTTTTAGGCAATAATTTAAAGTCCTGAAAAACAACCCCAATTTGTCTTCTTAACGTTGGGATTTCTTGTTCCAATATATTTGTAATGTTCCAACCCCCTATAATAATTTCCCCTTCGGTTGGTTTTTCTTCGGCAATCAAAATCTTAACCAAAGTTGTTTTCCCAGCTCCACTCTGCCCAACAATAGTGACAAATTCTCCCGGTTCTATATGCAAACTAATATTTTTCAAAGCTGTTAAATCTGAATATGTTTTTGTAATATTTTTTAAAATAATCATAAAAAATCACACAAATATTATTAAAATGTTAAATACAAATTTAAAAATTCGAAATTGTAACCACGAAATTTCTTAATTAAAAGGTGGGGGGGTAGTAGGTAATTTGATATTCGGAATAAATTCTTTTTTATGTTCTAGGATATTTTTTTTAAGATTAATTTGATTTTGTTGTGTTTTTAAAGAAAAAACATAAACAAGAACAATCAAAGCGCAAATAATTATTCCAACAATTAAAATAAAAATATTTTTTTTCATAATTTTTACATTATTCCCAATTCTTCAAAGCCTTTTTTAAAAATATTTAAAGCCTTTTTGGCTTCATTATAATGAAGATTATAATTTGTTTCATGAACAATTTGATTTCTAATTTTATGCGCCCACCAAATTTGTCGCAATTTTTCGTATTTATAACAAGCTACTTTTAATCGTTCCCCTAATGTGCTACCAGGGAAAAACATTAATTTTAAAATGTGATCCAGAAGTTTATCTGCTTCTATTATTGCCAATTTATAACTCATTTCACTGGATTTATTGAGTAATTTTTCAATTTCTGTCCATTTTTTTTTAATTTCTTTTTTATCTATTCCATACAATTTTTTCCCTCGAATAAAACTTTTAATTATTTTAACAAATTTAAAAAATAATAATAATCCAGTTGCAATTATTATGATGGTTAATGCGATTTGCCAAGGCTGAATATTTATTTCCATAAAAAATAAATCATTAAAAATTTAATGTCCGCCATAAACGAAAAAATTAAAAATTTTTACTCTATATAGGTTAAATAATTTTTGTCAAAATTATTATCATCTATGTTTTGTTTGCAACTCATATGTATGACCAATTCTTAAAATCGTTTCCTCGTCAAAATGTTTTCCAATAATTTGAAAAGCTGTTGGTAAACTTTCCCCGTTTCCCGCTATATATTTTTTTGCTTTGTTTTCTGTTTTGATTTTCCCACACGGTACAGTCAAAGAAGGTAAGCCAGCTAAATTAATTGGCACAGTAAAAGCATCTGCTAAATACATAGCTAATGGATCTTCAATTTTTTCTCCAATTTTAAATGGTAAAATAGGTGAAACAGGAGCAATAATTGCGTCATATTTTTTAAAGGCGTTGTCATATTCTTGTTTAATAAGAGCTCGTATTTTTGTTGCTTTTAAATAAAAAGCGTCATAATAACCTGCGGATAAGGTGTATGTTCCCATCATAATACTTCTTTTAACTTCATTTCCAAATCCATTTGTTCGTGTTTCAAAATATAAATCGGATAATGTGCTGGATTTTATTTGTTGGCCATATCTGATTCCGTCATATCTTGATAGATTCGTGCTGGCTTCAGCTTTGGCAATAATATAATAGGCGGCAATGGCATATTGAGTCATTGGCAAATTTATTTTTTCGATTTTTGCGCCGCAATTTTCAAATATTTTTATTGCTTTGTAAATTGATTCTTTGATTTTTGGATCTAATCCTTGTTTTTCAAAAAATTCCTGTGGTAATCCTATTCTTATTTTTTTAATATCTTTATTTAAATTAACAGTATAGTCTGGTACATTTTGAGGACTTGTAGTTGAATCTAATTTATCATTTCCAGCTATGGCATTCAACACGATTGCTGCATCTTCAACTGTTTTGGTAATTGGGCCTGCCTGTTCTAGTGAGGATGCATAAGCAATAATTCCAAATCGGCTAACTCTGCCATAGGTTGGTTTTAGTCCAACTATTCCACAAAATGCAGCTGGTTGGCGAACACTTCCGCCAGTGTCTGTACCGATGGAGTAAATGGATTCATTTGCAATTACCGAAGCCGCTGAACCTCCAGATGATCCGCCCGGAGTTCGCTCTAAATCCCACGGATTAAATGTTGGGCCAAAAGCTGAATTTTCCGTGCTAGAACCCATAGCAAATTCATCGCAATTTTGTTTTCCCAATATTATTAATCCATTTTCTTTAAGTTTTTTAACAACTGTGCAATCATATGGAGGAATAAAATTTTCTAAAAATTTGGAGCACGCTGTTGTTTTTATTCCTTTTGTACATAGCACATCTTTTATTCCAGCTGGAATTCCTTCCAATGTTTTGATTTTTTCATTTTTAGCAATTTTTTTATCTACTATTTTTGCTTGTTCAAGCCCTTCTTTTTCTGTAACCAAAATAAAAGAATGAGTTTTTTGATCATTTTTTTTAATTTGTTTAATACAAGCCTGAGTTAATTCAGTGCTGGAAAATTCTTTTTTTATTAAACCCTGATGCGCTTGTTTAATTGTTAGTTCGTTTAATCGCATAAATTATAATATTGCCGGAACTTTTAAAAAATTATTTTCTACATCTGGCGCGCATTGCAATAATTTTTCTTTTTTTATTTTTGTTAAATCTATTTCGTCTTGTCTTGCGATATTTTGTAATCCAATTATTTGATTAGCGGACTCTATATTTTTTGTATCTACTTCATCTAATTGTTTTGCATAATCTAAAATAGACGAGAGTTGTTTTGCAAATTTTTCTTTTTCTTGTTCAGTCAATTTTAATCGAGCCAATTTTGCTATATGTTCAACTTCTTGAATAGTTAAAGACATAAAATAATATGGTTTTAATTCTAAAATTTAAAATTATAAAAATATTTTACCAAGATTTAAAAATAAATCAAAATTACAAAAAATCAATGTGTAAATAATTAAAACTCTAGGTCGGCAAATTTAAAAATATTTATTCTTTTTTATATTTTTATACACACATTGTAATAGTATACACTATACTGTATACTATGTACTGTATATTATGAATAAAAATAAAACAATTAATAAAATTTTTGAATATATTAAAATAAATTCAAATGTTAGTCCTTCAACACTAGTAGATAAATTTAGTCTTGGGCGAGCTATGATTCATAGACATTTGAATAAACTTCAAGAAAAAGGACTTATTTTTAAAACAGGTGTTTCTCCAAAAGTGTTTTATTCTATTCAAAATAAAACACCTCTTTTAAATAACATAGATATTGCTAATTTAATTAATAACAAAGACAAAAAAATAATTCAAAAAAACTTTTTTTTCGTTAATGTTGATGGAACTATTTTAAAAGGAATAAATGGATTTGTTGCATGGTGTCAAGATGGAGATTTTGATATTAAAAAAAAGACAAAAGAGTATGTTAATATTATTAAAAAATACGACAAATTTAAAAATGGAAAATTAATTAATGGAATTCAAAAAATTAAAACGACTTTTCAAAATGTTTATGTAGATAAAATTTATTTTGTTGATTTTTATGCTATTGAAATTTTTGGCAAAACAAAACTTGGTCAAATGTTACTTTATGCAAAACAAGGACAAAACCGCAAAATGATGAAAGAATTGATTTTAGAAATTAAGTCAAAAATAGAAAATTTGATAAAAAAAGAAAAAATTAATGCTGTTGGATTTGTCTCCCCGTCTTTAAAAAGAGAAATTCAATTTATGAAAGTGTTGGAAAAAGAATTAAATTTTCCATTACCAATAATTTCAATTTTAAAAACAAGAGCTGATATTATTGTTCCTCAAAAAACATTAAGTAAATTAGAAGATAGAATAAAAAATGCTCAAAAAACTTTTGTGGTTAATGAGAATCGATCTTGGGATACAATTTTATTAATAGATGACGCGATTGGTTCTGGCGCTACAATAAATGAATTAGCGTATAAAATTAAAAAACAAAAGATTGCCAAAAAAGTTTATGGATTTGCTATTACTGGAAGTTTAAAGTGGTTTGATGTAATTTCTGAAGTATAATTTGTTTAGTTATACAAAAATGGTTCATTTTAGTGATTTTTTGTTGTTAAAATAAATTTTTAATTCATCTTTTTCTTTTTCAATTTTAATTTTATCTCCTTCTTTAATTTCACCATCAATTATTTTTAGAGCTAGTGGATCAAGAATTAAATTTTGAATTACTCGTTTTAGTGGACGAGCGCCATAAAATGGATCGAATCCCTTTTGACTTAAAAATTTTTTCGCTTCTGGAGAAATTTAGTATTTTAAAATTCCACCCCATTCAACAACTACAAAACCATTCCTATTGATTTTTGGCAATTTTTGTTCTCGCACTTTAATGTGTTTATCTATTGGTTTATAATCCATAAGAATCCTAATAATTGTATTTGGTTTAGGCGTTATAGATAATGGAGCTAATTTGTCAACATCAGCGTTGAGAGTAAAAGTAATAAAATAGAAATGTTTTTCTTTCATACGTTCAACCCAAAAATCAGTAAAATCATTTATTTCTTTTGTATTTAAACCAATATAAGATAATTTTTCTTTAAAAAAATTATCGATATTTTCTTTTTCAACAATAAATCCTTCTTGTGGCATTTTATAATCAGCAAGTTCGCCTTCCCAAAATAAATAAGAATAATGATTGCCAGTTTTAAGATCTTTTAAATTACCATTTGGATTAGCTAAAACATTCCATCCATTAGAATATTTTGGTCGAGTAATTGAAAAACCATGCTTAAGATTTAATAAAATTTGAATATTTTCTTCTTTTTGCGGATATAAATAAATAACAGGTTTGCCGCCACAAAAATTGAACAATGAAGTATTTACAAATCTAATTAATCTTCCAAATTCATCTTGCCAAAAAATAATTGATGGTTCATTGGTATTTTTAATATTTTTAGGGAAACCTTTTAAAAAAGGGTGATTTTTATTTTTAAATGAATAAATATTTTCACTGGTTTTCAATTTTCCAACTATTTCTAAATCTTTTAATGATATATTTGGATTTTTTGTTACTATTTTAACATATTCATCTCCTTCAAAACATGGATCAATCGGATCAATTGAGAATTCGTTAAGATTTTGCTTTCCGCTATTCCACAGAATATCTCCTGTTTCAAATTGAATGGAAGAAACTGAATCAAGTTTTTTATTTA
>JBBTVT010000142.1:0-9335 GCA_038078655.1 Patescibacteria group bacterium | reverse complement strand
CGTCAAGAACAACAACGCGAAGCTGCCGACTTATCAGAGTTAATAAAATATATTCTACAAAAAGAAAAACCTCCATTCATAATCAATCACGTAGACCTTTTACGACAAAACCTTATTGAAGACGCAGACATGGTAGTTTATCTAAATCCAAAAAAAAGTGAGCTATTGAAAAGTCGGCAGCTTCGCTCGGAAAGTGGCGCTCAAGGAGAATGGCAAATGGTAAGCGAGGATGAATATGATAAAATAGCCGAGAAAAACACTGAATCATTTGAAAACATGGGAGGAGTCTTAAAATACCATAACAAAAAATCTGGAACATCGATTAGAGTGCTAAAAACAAATAAGTAATTTCCAGCGTTGGTATTAAATTTGTGCGTTAAAAAATGGGTCTATTTCGGAAGTCGGACTTCCTAAATAAATCACAAAACACCATTAGAATTTTCAAAAGTGTTACCTATGTATCCATCTTGTACAGCTTAAAAAGAAATGGGCTTTTATACAAAATGATTTGACGGGATATTGCAGGTACGGTATACTTAAATTAAATATTTATGTCTAATGTAAATTGCATATCCATATGATAACAATGCGGGAGTTAAGTTTAAAAAATGAATGGTGGGTAAATGATCGATATCAGGTTGAAGAGGTTAAATTGCCAAGACGCGATTTATTTTTTTTAATTGAGGATAATCTTGACCATCCTTTGATGTTAAATATCGTTGGACTTAGACGTGTTGGCAAAAGTACGATTTTGAAACAAATAATAGGTCAGTTATTGAAACAAGTAAAAGCGACCAATATTTTTTATTTTCTTTTTGATTATTCTACACAGATTCAGAAACCTGAGTTTTTAGATGAAGTTTTGTCTGTGTATTTTAAAGATGTGTTAAATAAACCTAGCCTTTCATTGCAAGACAAGGTTTATGTATTACTCGACGAAGTACAATATATTGAAGATTGGCAATCAGTGCTGAAGCGATATTATGATTTATCAGGCAAAAAGATTAAGTTTATTGTGACAGGTTCGCAGAGTATTTTGTTAAAGGGTAAATTTAGAGAAAGTTTAGCTGGCAGAGTGTTTGATTATTATCTTCCGCCTTTATCATTTAGAGAATTTGTAAGAATAAATTATGGCAATGTTAAAATAGCCGAGCAGTTTGATTTACTGAAATTGCCAGAATTCTTTGGTGAGTTAAGTTCGTACGATGCATACTATGGCGCTGAAGTTGCTAAATTGAGCCGTGAGTATATTGTAACTGGTCAATTTCCCGAAACTAACCATTTGCCGACAGTGGAAATGAGGCACGAATATATTGCAGAGTCTGTTATTGGCAAGGTGGTTGAGGATTGTATTCGGATATTCAGCATCGAAAAACCTGATGAATTCAAATTAATTGTAAGGCATCTTTTGAATAATGTTAGTTCTGTTTTTGAGCAAACGAATATTGGCAGAGAAATTGCTTTGTCGCGCGCAACCTTGGATAAATACTTAGAATATTTAAAAGAGAGCTATATTTTTGAAATTCTTTACAAGCATCACAAAAGTCCGATTAAGCAGGGCAGGATTCTAAAAAAGATTTATACACCATGTGTCAATTTTACTTGCGCCTTAAATCATTACAAGGAAAGTCATATTGATGAAGTGCCACAAGCTTTTGGTAAAATCATTGAGAATGTTATTTATAATGTTTTAGCTCAAAAATATAAAGGCAACGACATAAACGAGGTATTGAGTTTTTGGCGACAGGGTGAAAAAGAAATAGACTTTTTGGTGAGTCATAATGACAAACAATTGCCAATCGAAGTCAAGTTTACTAATAGCGTAAGTCCAAGAGATTTAACGCCGACTACTGATTATATGAGAAAGAAAAAAACCGAATTCGGTGTTGTGGTTACAAGAAGCGAGTTGGGCAAAAAAGAAGTTAATGGTCAGGTTTTGTATTATATGCCATACTATTTAATTTTAATGATGATTTAAGTTAAATGTTATCAAAAGTTAAACATCAACTTTTTCATTTTCATTCATTGTAGGGTATTCTGCGACTTTGTTTTTTGTCGATTTAAAAAAAATGTCTTCTCTAAGTATGATCAGCGGGTGGTTTCCAATGCATTGGCTTTTTTGTCGTAATAGTTGGAAGATTAACATTGATTTCTTTTTTAGGCTTTTCTGGTAATTCAGAATAATTTAAATTATGTTCCTTGCATTTGATAATTGAATAACTTAATTTCGGAAGTCGGACCTCCGAAATATGTCATGTCGAAATATTAGGCAAAATAATAAAAAGTTTTAAAATTTCTCTCAGAGATTTTTATTTGCAATTTTAATTTCAAATTTTATGGTAAATGAATTTAAATCTGATCACGAACAATCAAATTGGATCGAACCTATTCTAACAGAATATAGAAATTTATTAAAATGGGGAAATTTAGACACAGCTTCTTGTCCGTTTATTACAGAGTTAAAAAGAATAGAGTTAAGTGAATATGAAAAAAAGAAACTGCGAATAGTAGGGATGAAGATTCTTTTGCGGAAGAGAAACGGGGGTATTGGCTATCTAAGTTCATCGTCGGAACATGAAAGAGATAAAGGCTACACTTTATATAGCCCAATGTTTTCAAGAGAAAAATAATCCTGTTCAACCAATAATAGTATCAATTGACGAGTTCTATAGGTTTATACCAGGAAATTCTTCTTTGGTTGGCAAAACACAGATATTTAATGAAATAGCAGAAAAACAAAATATAGAGCAAGATTTTGCCATCATTCTTAGCGACTTTTCTGGTTCGAATATATTTACACAAGAAATCCTTGAACAGGTACCTACCCAAAATAATGCAGGATTAGATATTCGTGAGCAAACTCCTTTTGGAAATAATTTATTAGAGTTTGCAACAAATCAACTTCCCTTACTTATAAAAGAAACAAAAGGCGACCTGAACGCGGTTCTTAGAAAAATTGTCGGAACTGAGGATTGGCAAGAAGATGCAAAACTTCTTTTAGTCACAGGACTGCTTTTACAAGATCGTCAAACTTGGCAGAATTTATGGTACGAAAGAAAAGAAAAAGGAACCCCGCTTTATATAGTAGCACCGATGAATTTTCATGATGCTATGAACAGACTTAATTTGTCTTGGGGTCACGGAGTAATAGATTACAGATATAGGGCATCTTGTTCATTGGGTGATAAAGATGAACCTCCATTAGAGGATGAAATCAAATTAAAAAATTATCATGAACAAGGTTTATCTTTAGAAGAATTTAAAAGAAGAATAGAACCAATTTTAAATCAATTTAAAAAATAAAATTGCGAATAAATTTTACTGTCGCAAAATTAAAACTTTTCATTATATCGTACAATGAGGTTCCGTTCCACCCCACACATATTGCTATTATAATATTGCATATACGCAAACGTTGGGCGACATATTTTTAAATTTGTTTAGATTAATAAATAAAATTTAATCTAAACATTATACACAAAAGTTAACAGATAGGACATTTCTATTTTGCTCAACTATGACATTATCATATTGCCATGACATTGGTGCAAAAAAATTGACTTTTTTTAAAAAATATTTTATACTATTTTGTCAATATTAAAATTTTAATAAAAAGTTTTTTAATATAAAAATATGTCAGATTTTATAATTTCGGTGGCGATTATTGTCGTTATTTTTTTTGTAATTAATAAATTTCAAAATTTTTTTATGCAACAGCAGAAAGATGGGATAATAGAAGTAAAACCCAAAATATCAAATAAATTTTTAGTCGGGATTATTATTGGAATTATTATTCTTTTTTTAATTTTCAATTCTTTTGTAATTGTTTCAGGTGGGCACGTTGCTTGTGTTTATGATATTGGGCGAGGAATTTTAGAAAAAAATTTATTTCCAGGATTGCATTTAAAAATCCCATTTTGGCAAACAGCGAAAGAATTTAATACTCGAACACAGGCTTTTACAATGAGCAGTAGTGAAGAGAATGCAATACTTGGTGTAGAAAAAGATGATAGTATGGAGGCTCCAACTTCAGATGGACAACAGGTAACAATTGATGCAACAGTATTATTTCATCTTGATAAAAATCAGGTTTCCAATCTTTGGCAAAATATAGGTGACGATTATACTCAAAAGATTATAAAGCCTATTTCTCGTAGTCAAATTAGAATGGTTATTTCTCGATATACTGCTATTGATATTTATTCTGGAAAAAGAGCTGAAGCTGTAAAAAAAATGATTGATGAAATTAAGCCAATGTTTGCTGAAAAAGGAATTATTTTAGAAGAAATTCTTTTAAGAAAAGTTGTTTTTACTCTTGAATATGCTAAATCGATTGAAGAAAAACAAATTGCTGAACAAAAAATTAAAAAAGCAAAATACGATTTAGAAAGAATAGAAGTGGAGAAAACACAAAAAATTGTTATTGCTCAAGGCGAAGCTCAGGCAATTAAATTAAAAGGAGAAATGTTGCGCGCCAATCCACAAACGATTCAGTATGAATTCGTTCAAAAAATGGCTGAAAATGTTAAATGGGGATTTTTGCCATCCAATGCTCTTCCATTGTTTGATTTAAAAAGTTTACAATTAGAGGAAGGAAAAAAATAAAAATTGAAAAATTAAATATTTCATCCAAAGACAAATTTGCTTTTGGTGGAAAAATTTAAATATTTAAATTGTTTCGTGAAAAACAAAATATTATAAAATTTTATTTAATAAAATATAGCTCCTTTGCGAGAGGAGTAATTTTTTTATGTTTTCTAAAAATTTTTCGAAAAGAGTTTTTTTTACACCGCAAAAAGAGATGATTGCTCCGCCAAATTTAATTAAAATTCAAAAACAATCATATGATTGGTTTCGAGAAGAAGGATTAAAAGAGTTATTTGAAGAAATTTCTCCTATTAAAGATCACGCTGGACGAGATTTAGAATTATATTTTAGAGATTATTATTTTGATGATTATAAATTTGACGAGGTTACAGCAAAGGAACGAAATGTTACATTTGAGGCTCCAATAAGAGTAAAATTAGAATTGATTAATAAAAAAACAGGCGAAAGCAAAGTGCAAGAAATTTATTTAGGTGATTTTCCTTTAATGACTAAACGGGGCACTTTTATCATCAATGGAATTGAAAGGGTTATTGTTTCTCAACTTGTGCGATCTCCCGGAGTTTTTTTTAGTAACGAAAACATAAAAGGAAAATTTTGTTATGGAGCAAAAATAATTCCAAATAGAGGCGCATGGTTGGAAATAGAGACAGACGGGAACGGAGTTCTATGGGTAAGAGTTGATCGTAAAAGAAAAATAGCAGTAACAGCATTTTTGAGAGCTTTTGGATATAGTAGCGATGAAGAAATTTTGGATTTATTTAAAGAATTTAAAGATAAAGAAGAGATGAAATTTGTAAAAAATACTTTGTTAAAAGATTCAACACAAAATGAAGATGAAGGATTAATAGAAGTATATAAACATATTAGACCAGGAGATATGGCTACACCAGACAATGCAAAGAGTTTGATTTATGCTATGTTTTTTAATTTTAATCGATACGATTTAGGCAAGGCCGGACGATTTAGAATTAATCAGGTTTTTAATTTGGGCAACGAAATCACAAAAGAAAATAGAGTTTTTCAAAAAGCAGATTTGGTTAATATTTTAAAAAGAATTATATCTTTAAATGTTAGTCAGGATAAAGCTGACGATATTGATCATTTGAGCAATCGTAGAATAAAGGCTGCAGGCGAATTAATTCAAAATAATTTAAGAATTGGATTAATGCGAATGGAAAGAGTAATTAGAGACAGAATGAGTACTTATGATGTTGATACAATTACCTTAAATTCTTTGATTAATATTCGTTTTGTTACAAATATTGTGAGAGAATTTTTTATGTCTTCTCGGTTGTCGCAGTTTATGGATCAGGTAAATATTTTAGCTGAATTAGAACATAAACGACGACTTTCTGCCATGGGTCCTGGAGGATTAGATAGAGAACGAGCTGGATTTGAAGTGCGAGACGTCCATTATTCTCATTATAGTAGAATTTGTCCAGTTTCTACTCCAGAAGGCGCCAACATTGGATTGGTTAGTCATTTAGCATGTTATGCCGAAGTAGATGACTATGGTTTTTTGAGAGCTCCATTTGTTAAAGTGTTTAATAAAATAGAAAATAAAGCGCGAATAACAGAGGGGAAAATTGCTAGAGAAGATATCTTAAATTTACAAACAAAAAAAATTCTTATTAAAAAAGGTGAAAAAATAACTCAAGAAAAAGCTAAACAAATAGAAAAAATAAGTGAAATTAAAGAAATTTTATGCGAACCTTTCAAAGACAAAGAGGTTATTTATTTAAATGCAGCCGAAGAAGAGAGGTTTATTTCTACCGCAGCAACTACAGTGTTAGAGAATAAATGTGGAGAAGAAAAAGTGGAAGCAAGGATTTATGGGCAGGCAGGAATTGTTTCAGTTGAAGAGATTAATATCCAAGATATTTCTCCTAAACAAATTGTTAGTGTATCTGCGGCATTAATTCCATTTATTGAACACAATGATTCTACCAGAGCTTTAATGGGTAGTAATATGCAACGGCAGGCAGTGGCTTGTATTAGGTCGGAGTCTCCAATTGTAGGAACAGGAATGGAAACAAAAATTGCTTTAGATTCTGGATATTTGGTCGTGGCTGAAAATGATGGGAAAATAGTAGAAGTTGATGCGTCAAAAATTACTATTTTAGAAAAAAGTGGAAAAACGGTGAGCCATTCATTGCAAAAATTTGTTCGTTCAAATGCTTCAACCTGTATTAATCAAAAGGTATTAGTTGAAAAGGGACAAAAAGTTAAAAAAGGAGATTTTTTGGCCGACGGAACAGATACGCAAAATGGCGAGGTTGCTTTGGGTCAAAATGTTTTGGTTGCTTTTATGTCATTTGAAGGGGGAAATTTTGAAGATGCTATTTTGATTTCTGAAAAATTAGTTCAAGACGATCGCTATACTTCAATCCATATTGAGGATTATAAAATTGATGTAAGAGAAACAAAATTAGGTCCAGAGGTTATTACTAATGATATTCCTAATATTAGTGAAGAAAAATTAAAAAATTTAGATAGCGAGGGAATTATCAGAATTGGCGCAGAGGTTTTTTCTGGAGATATTTTGGTTGGCAAAATTACCCCAAAGGGAGAGACAGAACTTTCCGCGGAGGAAAAATTGTTAAAAGCTATTTTTGGAGAAAAAGCAAAGGATGTTCGAGATAGCTCTCTTTATTTGAAACATGGAGAATATGGAAAAGTAATAAACGTTAAGATTTTTTCTCGAAAACAAGGAGATAAATTGCCAGCAGGAGTAACTAAAACAATTCAGATATCAATAGCTAATTTACGCAAAATTCAGGCAGGAGATAAGTTGGCTGGACGACATGGAAATAAAGGTGTTATTTCACGTGTTGTTGCAGTTGAAGATATGCCATATTTAAAAGATGGTACGCCGATTGATATGATTCTGAATCCATTGGGAGTGGTTTCTAGAATGAATTTGGGACAGATTTTAGAAACAGCTTTAGGATTGGCTGCCAAGACTTTAAATTATAAAGTTGCAACTCCTGTTTTGGACGGGGTGACTGAAGTAAAAATTAAAGAAGAATTAAAAAAAGCTGGATTTTCTGAAGATGGAAAAGTAGTTTTGTGTAATGGAAAATCTGGTGAGATTTTTACTCAACCAGTTACCATTGGATATCCTTATATGATGAAATTGAATCACTTAGTTGAAGACAAGATTCATCAACGTTCTATTGGGCCATATTCTTTAATTACTCAACAACCATTGGGAGGAAAGGCGCAATTTGGAGGACAGAGATTTGGAGAAATGGAAGTGTGGGCGTTAGAGGCTTATGGCGCGGCGCATACTCTTCAGGAAATTTTGACGATTAAATCAGATGATGTATTAGGTCGTTCCAAGACATATGAAGCAATTATTAAGGGAAATGAAATTGAAAAGGTGAATTTACCAGAATCATTTAATGTTCTTGTCCGAGAGTTAAAGGGCCTTTGTTTAGATGTAAAATTATTCAAGAAAGATAAATAAAAAATAACTTGTAGCTTATAGAAAAATGAATAAATAAAAAATACACGAGTTTAATTTGTGCATCACTATACATTTATGACTCAACAAACAAAAATTTGTCAAAATTGTCAAAAGGAATTTACAGTTGAGCCAGAGGATTTTGAATTTTATGAAAAAATCAAAGTCCCCACTCCAACCTTTTGCCCGGAGTGTAGACTGCAAAGACGTTTAAATTATTATAATGTTGACAATATTTATAAACGCAAATGTGATTTTACTGGTGATGACATAATATCCATTTATCATAAAAATAGTTTGGTTAAAGTTTATAAAAATAAAATTTGGTGGTCTGATGAATGGGATGCTTTGGATTATAGACTTGAAATTGATTTTAAAAAATCATTTTTAAGTCAGTTGCAAGATTTAATTAGAAGTGTTCCTCAAATGAGTATAGCTGTGAGTGAGTATAATACAAATAGTGATTATACTAATGCTGCCGGTGGATTAAAAAATTGTTATTTAATTTTTTTCGCTGATTATTGTGAAAATGTTTCATATTCGCATTATCTTGCCCATATTAAAGATTCTATAGATATTTTATGGGGAAGTAATAGCGAGAATTCTTATGATAGTATAGATATAAATAAATGTTACAAAGCATTTTTTTCTCAAGATTGTATAAACTGTCATAATATATATTTTTCAAAAGATTTAGTGGGTTGCAATGATTGTTTTATGTGTATTTCTCTTAGAAATAAATCTTATTGTATACAAAATCAGCAATATATAAAAGAAGAGTATTTAAATAAATTAGATGAATTTAATATAGGATCTTATAATAAAATTGAATATCTAAAATTTAAAACAGAAAATTTTCAGTTAAATTATCCTAAAAAGTTTATTCATGGTAAAAATAATTATAATTCAACGGGTGATTATGTATATCATTCAAAAAATGCGTATGAAATGCATGATGTTGTTGAAGTAGAAGATAGCAAATGGTGCAATATTATGTCGCTTGGAATAACTAGAGATTCTTACGATTATTCTGGATGGGGCAATAATGCTCAATTAATTTATGAATGTTCTGGTGTTGGCGAGTGCGCTAATAATCTAAAATTTTGTACAATGTGTTGGCCTAATAATAAAGATTTGGAATATTGTTTTTCATGTATGTCATCTTCCAACCTCTTCGGTTGTATCGGTCTTCGTCACAAACAATATTGCATTCTTAATAAGCAATACACAAAAGAAGAATATGAAGAATTGGTTCCAAAAA
>JBBTVT010000141.1:0-3556 GCA_038078655.1 Patescibacteria group bacterium | reverse complement strand
CGTATTGCATACGCCCATTAAATATTTACCCATAAAATTCCCAGAAGAACCAAAATTCAAAATACAAAATTACAAATAACAAAATAAATGCAAAACGAAAAACGAAAAATGTAAAATAAATTCAAAATAAATCCAAAATACAAATATCAAAATTTAAAATGTTTTGGATTTTAAAAATTTGAATTTTGAATTTTGACATTTGATATGGCTCTAGACTATCAGAAAATATTATACGCGAATAATTTTTATTTATTTTTTTTTATCACTAAAACAGTGATAATTTGGGAGATAATATGACAGAAGAAATAAAAATGATTGAGGAAACTACAACAGAAGAAGGACAACCAAAGGAGATTTTGATGATTGAAGAGTCAGAAGTCCCAAAGGGTTGGACTTTACTTAAAGATGATAAGATTAGTTTAAGAAAAGTATTGTTGGCTGGGTTAGCAGTCGCTGTTGTGAGTAGTGTTTGGGGAATGTTAACTTGCGGATGGCTTTTTAATTGGGTCTATTTTTTAGAGCCAACAGAAATTTGGAAAAATATTAATTTTCGAGATCCAATGTTTAGCGTTGTGTATTATGGAGGAATTTTTATTTTGAATTTTTTATTTGCTTGGGTTTTTGCTTTACTTTATCATGGTATTCCAGAGGAAAAAATAGGAAAGGGGATTTGGTACGGATTTTTAGTTTGGGCAGTTGGAATATTACCAGGAATGTTTAGCCTTTATATGTTCACAAATATGGCTGTTGTGGTTGTAATCTATTGGATTGCAAATTTGTTAATTGAGCGTGTAATTGCAGGTATGATTGTGGCTTCAATTTATAAACCCAGAGAGATTAAATAATTTTTAGTTATTCAGATAATTCTGTGGGTAGAAGTGTATCGGTAAAATGTATTCTATTATCTACTGTTCCTGGATTTGAACAGTAAAAATATAACTACGCATTTTTAATTAGAATAAAAAGAAAATGGATTTTTTGTTTTTTTAAAATTTTTAGGAAAACTAATGCTCTTTTTTATTTCTATTTTTTGAATTATTTTATTAATTAACGGAACATTTATTCCCTCTTCAACCATTTCTTTTTTTAAAAATTCAATTTCTTGCGCCTGAATAATAGATTGATAAAAATTTTTATGCAAAAACAAAAATAACCAACCACAAAAAAATATTATTAAAATAATCATCATCAATAAAAATATTCTTTTTAAATTTTTTTTACGCATTAATTTAATAATTAAAAAAATAAATTAAAACAAATTATTATCTAAAAAATTTTTTTCTTTTTGGTATATTTCTCCAGACAAAATAACTTTAACACTGCCAAATTTTTCTTTTTTTAAATAAGTAGGCACAAAAAAATCGCCTGTCTGTACATTTATAAGGGCATCGTTAATAGAAATTTCATTAATGTTAATATAATAATCTGTCCCCTCTAAGTCAATTAAAAATTTTAAAAAATCAAAATATATACCCTCCAATTCAATTTTAAAAGCAAGGGCATTTGCAGATTCTAATGGAAACAAATTAGTATTAATTTTTAAATTACGCTCTTGTGCTTTTTTTTCCATAAAAACAAAAAAATCTATTTTTTTATCCTCTATTAAATAAATATCGTTTAGCCTGGAAAAATATGGTTTTATTTTAAAATAATTTTGACGTATCTCTTTATTTTTTTTACTTATTTGAAATTTTATTTCCGAATCTTTTCGCTCTTGATAAATATATTGATTTATTTTTTTTATTTCATTAATTGTTGGAATAATAATATAAAATAAAATCAACAAAATAAAAGCAAAAAAACTAACAAAAACAACCATTGTTTTTTTTGAGATTGACATAAATATATCTTTTCAAGTTTAATAAAAAAATAAAACCATTAATTATGGCTTTATTTGTCCTATATCTATTTTAGTTTCAAATTGAAAATTAATATTTTCCTTAAGCGCCAAATTTGAAAAAGGAAATTCAAGATTGATAAAGGCTGGATTTTTTTTAAATTCTTCTTTTATTTTTAATAATGCTTCTCTATTTTTGGCAACGGCAAAAACTTTCATTTTAGTAGAGTTGTTAACATTTTTTATTGAATAAATTTTTATATCCGATGGCATTGATTGAGTAAAATAAATTAATATTTTGGACCAAGGAATAAACTTTTCTTGAATAGTATTAATCTCGTTAAAATTTTGATTTAAGATTTTAATTTTTTTATTAAGATTTTGATAATTATTATTAAAAACAAAAAAATTTCTTTCCATTTTCTTTATAAAAAAAGATTGCAAAACAAATTCAGCAGACAATAAAATTATAGCCGCAAAAACATTCATTAAAAATATTGCGACTAAAAAAATTTTAATAATTTTACAAACCTGTTTTATTTTTAATTCTCTTTTTATTTTAGGAGAAATTAAATTAAGTGTAGGATTCATAATTTTTATTGTTTTATTCTTCTGAATCTATAACTCCTCTCAACGCTAATCCTAAAACTGTAGCATGAGAAGCAAATTTATCTTCAGAAAATGGACAACTTTTTATTTTTTTAGAAAACATTGATTGAAAGAAAAAATCACTCAAAATAGATTTTAATGTCGCTTTTTTATTATCAAAAAGACACTGCGATTTAAATATCCAAGGAATTTCTTTCTCAACCGTCAATCCTGTTTGAGTAGATAAATAATCATCTAATCCAATTAAATTGGATCCACCACCACACAAAATAATTCTTTTAAAAACTCTTTTAAAAGAAAAGTGAGTTTTATGAAAAACTAAAATTTTTTTTATTTCTTCTGATAAATCAGAAAGATATTCTAAAAGTATTTCTCTGGGAATTCCTTGACATTTATTTTCGTCAACCCCGCATAGTTTTTTCGCCTTTTCAGCCTCTTTTGTATTTATTTTTAATTTAGACGCAATCAATTTTGTTAATTTTTCACCTGAAAACCGCATTGAGATAGAAAACTGAATTATTCCATGATTGTAAATTATTAAAGAACTACGACTAGCCCCCAAGTCTAATATAATTTGAGGATCGTTATCTTCTTCTCGTATTAAATTTCGAATTATTGCGCATGCCTCTATTTCAAATACCTGGATAATTACTCCCGCCTTTTCTAAAATATCGGCATAAGAATCAACAATATTTTTGGGCGTAGCGCCAATTAATATCTGCATTTTTTGTTCATTGTTTTTTATTATTTTTCCTATTACTTGCCAATCAAAATACATATCCTCTTTAACTAACGGAATATGTTGGCTAATTTCTTGTTCAATAATTTCTCTAATTTTTTTATTTTCTATTTGAGAGATTTCAATTAATTTAATAAAAGTTTTTGTTTCTGGCAAAGAAACAACTGCATTAAATGTTAATATTTTATTTCCTAACGAGGTTTTAATTATTTTTTTTATTAATTCAACTACCTCTTTGGGTTTTTTAATTATTCCGGACACAATGCACCCCTCTGGAACAACGATTTCATTGGAGGCATATAATTTTATTTGATCTCGATCTTTTTTTAATTGAATCAATTTCAACGACAAATCGCTAATGTCTAATCCAA
>JBBTVT010000140.1:0-5157 GCA_038078655.1 Patescibacteria group bacterium | reverse complement strand
TAATTTAAAAAAATTCTTAATTCACATTTTATATTTGGATATAAAATTTAATTTTTAAATTATTTTTTAGATTCGAGAAATGCCTTATATTCTTTATTCAATGTTTCTTGTCTATTTATTCTACTGTTATGTCCCAAAGCATGTGTTGTATCTTCCATTGAATTAATAATCCTTTGGGCTCCTTCAAAATCAAAAATTCTGCGATATGTGCGAAAAAGTTCAAGCTCTTGTAGATCTGCCCATCGTCCTCCATCTTCATATCCACCCTCAACTTTTCTACTTTCTTTTTCTTCTAAAAGCCATTTTTCAGCTTGAGATAACATTTCTTGTACTTGTTTTATTTTTTCAGGATTATTTTTAAATAATTCTAAGGTCATTTCTGTAGTCTCTTTAAAAGTTTTAGTATCTTTAATTTCAATTTTTTCTTTTATTTCTTTTGGTTCAAGCAGTTTTTGTAGCTGTTCCTTAAGTAAAATCACTTCTTCCTTTAATCGAGAATTTTCTTGTTCTAATTGTAATATTTTTTGCAACATTTCTTGCGGATTTTTTTCCAAAACAATTTGCTCTGGATCATAAATTTGTTCTTATTCTAAATTAGGATTAGGCATATTTTTTTATGTTAAAAATAAATAAAATTCTTAGTCTCTATAATTTAACGCAACTGCGTTATTGTTAATATCAATTAACAATAAATTAATTGAATTGTCAAGACAAAATATATTTCGGAAGTCGGACTTCCCAAATATTGATTTTTTTATTTTATACTTTTATTATATTCCTACAAAATAATTTTATATGAATTTTATTTCAAAAAAAATTTCTAACGAAACATTAGGAGAAAAATTAAAAAAAATAAGAGAAAAAAAATCAATTGATCTATCAAAAGCAGAGGCAATGACAGGAATTCAAAGTAAATATTTAGCTGCATTGGAAACAAATAATTATCACGAAATTCCTGGAGAAATTTATTTAAAAAATTTTTTAAAAACCTATGCCAACGCCCTTGATTTAAATCAAGAAGAAATTTTAAATTTATATGAAAAAGAACAAAAAAATTTTGATAAAATCTCTCACAATATTTTCCCTAAAATAAAAAATAAACCTCGTTTATTGTTTATTCCAAATATTTGCAAAAAAAGCTTGCTTGGTTTTTTTTTAATTATTCTTTTATTCTATATAATTTTTGAAATAAAAAATATTATTAATCCCCCAACATTAATAATACAAGCCCCGATTGACAATTTAACTATTTCAGAATTAACTATTGATATTATAGGAAAAACAGATGTTAATTCCAATGTAACAATTAACGATCAAGAAATTTTAAAAAATAGCGATGGAAGTTTTAATAAAAAAATTAATATTCAACAAGGTTTAAATTTAATTAAAATCTCTGCGAAAAAAGAACACAGTCGAGAAACAATTCAGTATAGAAAAATAATGGCGCAATAAAAACTTTATTAAATTTTTATGTATCAATATTCAATCATCCCAAAAGCCAAACAAAAAATTAATGCAGCATTAAAAAAAATAAAATTATCTATTTTGGATAAAGATTTTACAATTGAAAAAAATATAAAAAACAAAAAGCGTTTTTTTATGCCTATTTGTGTTGACAAAAATGGCAAAAAATATTTTTTTAAGGCTCGTTTTCAAAACACAGATGAACTTTTTATCGCCTTAGAAAAAGAAATTGAATTTAATAAAAAAATTACACCGATTATTTGTTCAATTGAACCTCATTTTGTTACACCTGGAATAATAAAAAATGGAAAAGATAATCAAAATTACAATTGGTTTTATCGAGAATGTTACGAAAATAATTTTGCTGGAGCCATGGATATAGACGCAGGAATGACTAAACAATTTTTAAACCAATGCTCCCCAAAAGATTTTGCTTTAAAACTTTTTTCTCTACAAAAAGAAACATTAAAAATTAAAAAAATATTAAAATTACATTGCCATAATCATCATTGGTATAAAGCTGATTTTAATTATTATTCTCACACCAAAATACTTCAAAAATTAATTCCAAATGAACTAAAGAAAATAGAACAATTGCTTGAAAAAAATAAAAATTTATTAAACAAAAACGCAAATTATTTAACACACGGCGATCTTTATCCTAACAATATCTTAATATCAAATAATCAACTAACAATTATTGATTGGGAATTGGTTCATTTAAACAACCAGTCGTTTGATTTTGCTTTTATTTGGATGAATGCTTTTAGAAATCCAAAATGGCAACAAGAATTTTTTAACACTTTTTTTCAAAAAATAAAAAATAAAATAAAATTTAAAAAAATATTTCGCATTGTCGTATTAACTCTTTGTTTGCGTTTTTTTCATCACGCTTGCATTGTAATAAAAACCTTTGATAATGGATATAAAGAAAAATTAATTTCACGTGGATTTACTCAAAAACAAATTCAAAGTACAGTTAAAAATGCACGCGAAGCAAAAAAAACATATTTAAAATTAATCAAGACCTACTTAAAATAGTTGAGTAGGTGATAGAATACATTTTGTGATTTTGTATAAAAAGTGTCAATTATGTCCATGGATTTGAACATTTATTTTTCACAACCTTTTAATTAAAAAAATAATAAAATGTAAAATTCAAATTTAAATCACATTAATTTTATTTTAACCTGCAATATTTAAAATCTAGAAATGTAATTGACGGAAAGAAAATTATATGTTTAAATTACAGTATTAATTCTAAAAATATTTTATGAATTCTGAAATTAGAAAAGATTATATCCAAGATAAATATGTAATTATTGCCCCTCGTCGAGGTAAAAGACCTCACGACATAGTAAAACCAGCAGTACCAACAACTTCTACTGAATCGCAAAAAAAATGCGTCCTTTGTCCAGACGGCATATTTAAAAATTTAATAAAAGACCATATAGGATCGCTAAAAAAATGGGAAGTTTTAACTTTAGAAAATCCATTTCCAGCAGTAACTATAAATAATCCAAAGGCATACGGAATCCAAGAAGTTATTGTTGATACACCAGATCATATAAAAGAATTAGAAGATTTAAGCATTGAACACATATCAAAAGTATTAGAAATGTATGCTAAGAGAACAAAAGCTATTTCAAAAAACAAAAAAATTGAATACATTTTAATATTTAAAAATAATGGAGGTCGCGCTGGCGCATCTCTTCAACATTCTCATTCTCAAATTTTCGCCACAAATTTTTTACCGCCTCATCTCTTTGATAAATCTCAAAAAATTCAAGAATATAAATTAAAAAATGGAACTTGTGTTTATTGCGATGTTATAAAAAAAGAGAGCAAAAGCCCTCGTTTTGTTTGGGAAGATAAAAACATTATTGCCTTTACTCCATATGCATCAATGCATAATTACGAAATTTGGATTTTACCTAAACGTCATTTAGACAACATTACTTACCTCAATCAAGCTGAAAAAAAATCATGGGCGACAGTTTTAAAAATAATTTTAAAAAAAATAGAAATATTAGGTTTGCCTTATAATTACTATTTTCATCAAGTAATTCACGATGAAAATCAACATCTTTATATGAAAATTATTCCGCGCGGTTCTGTTTGGGCTGGAGTAGAAATTGGCTCTGGAATAATAATTAATCCAATTGCCCCAGAAGACGCAGCGAAATTTTATAAAAAATAATTATAATTTTGTTTTGTAAATATCCCCCGCTCCAATCAGCAAAATTAAATCATTTGGTTCTAAATTTTTCAAAATTAATTTTTTTGTTTCATTTAAATCTTTTGCGTACAAGACTTGTTTATTTTTAAAAGCAAGTCTTTTTTTAATTACCTGAACTAAATCGTTTGAACTAATATTTTTATTTTTTTTATCCTCTCTGCCTGCCACATCAAAAATTTCAGATAAAATTAAATAATCAACGCAATCAAAAGATTTAACAAAATCATTAAACAATTTTTTTGTTCGATCTCGATGATGAGGCTGAAACGCAACCACGATTCTGCGATTTGGATAAAAATCTTTCGCCGCTTGAATTGTTCCTTGAATAGCGGTTGGGGTGTGAGCATAATCAGAAATAATAATCGCGCCATTTTTCTCCCCTACTTTTTCAAACCTCCGCCAAATCCCTTTAAAATTTTTTAAAACTTTCTTAATAACATTTAATGACGCATTTATTTTAACAGCCACAATAATTGCCGCGGTTGCGTTATAAATATTAAATAACCCTGGAACTTGTAAAACAAATTTTTCTCCAATTTTATTATATTCAATAGTAAATTTTATTAATCCTGGTTTTTTTATAATATTTTTTATCTGATAATCCGCTTTTTTGCTTTGTCCAAAAGTAAATATTTCAAATTTTGGTTTTTTTATTTTTTTTAAAATTAATTTAATGTTTTTATCATCAATATTGGCTATCAAAATTCCATTTTGTGGCAATTTTTCTATATATTTTTGAAAAGTTTTTTTAATATCATTTATATCTTTATAATAATCTAGGTGGTCTTCTTCAATGTTTGTTAAAACTATAATTTGCGGATACAGATTCAACATATTCGCTTGATACTCGCACGCTTCAACAACAAAATAATTTCCGCTACCCATTCTAAAATTTTCTTCCCATGTTGGTTGATTGACTTTACTGCCTACAATTATTATTGGATCGGTTTTTGCCGCTTCTAAAATTAAACCCAACATACTAGTAGTGGTACTTTTACCATTTGTTCCTGAAACTGCGACGGTAAATTTTTCTTTGCTTAATTCTCCTAAAAATTCAAAATAACTATAAGTTAGCTTGTCCGCTTCGCCCGCAAAGCAAGGTGAGCAAAGACAAACCCGCTTCGCCCGCAAAGCAAGGCGAGTAGCTTGCAATTTTTTAGCTTGTAATAATTCGGGATTATTTTTTGATACTGCTGAAGAATAAATAATTAAATCAACATCTGCGGATAAATTTTCTTTTTTGTGTTTTAGATAAATTTTAACTCCTCTATTTTTTAAATCCTTAATTATTTCTGAAGAATTTATATCTGATCCACTCACTTTTTTCCCTAATTTAAGCATCATTTTAGCAATAGCGCTTATTCCAATTCCTCCTATGCCGATAATATGAACATTTTTAATTTTTTCTAAATTCATAAAATTATTTTGTTAATTAATTTTATTTTTTAGCGATT
>JBBTVT010000139.1:0-5608 GCA_038078655.1 Patescibacteria group bacterium | reverse complement strand
TTTAATGCTTTAATTAAAGGTTCTACTACTTCAATACCCCTTTTTATTAATACGGAATTATATATTTTTTGTTGTTGAGAAGGTACATTTGAATCTTCGCGTGTTAAATTACTAATTAAAATTTTTAATAGCTCTTCAGTTGTTAGATTATCTACTATTAAATTATTTTCTTTCTTATCTACCCCCTCCTCCCTTTTTTGTTCATTTGATTCTATCATATTTTTCCCTTTCTTTTTTTAAAACACAGCAAAGCCAGTTTAAAAAAATAAATATCAATCTAATTGTTTCTATTATTTTATCGTTAATCTTTTCATCATTCCATTTCTTAATTTATTTCCTGGCAACATATTAAAAACCGCTTTTCTTAAAACCTCGCTAGGTTTTCTTTTAAAAACTTCTTTCATCTTAATTCTTTTTAATCCACCTGGATAGCCAGTATGATGAAGATATTCTTTATTTTCTAATTTTTTTCCGGTAAATTTAATTTGGCCTGCATTCCCTACTTCAACAAAATCTCCCTGGTCTAAATTGGGCGTAAAATTAGGTTTATTTTTACCACGCAAAATAATAGCTATTTTTGTAGCTAATCTTCCTAAAACTTTATTTGTAGCATCAAATATATGAGTTTGTCTATCAATTTGTTTCATACAATAAATAAAAATAATTAAACAAATTCAATTTGCGCCATTTCTGCCGCATCGCCTTTTCTTCTGCCTAATTTAATAATCCGCGTATATCCACCTTTTATTTCTTTATATTTAGGACTTAGTTGCTCTAAAACCTTTTTTGCCGCAATCTTGGTTGGTAAATAAGCCAACAATCTTCTGTATGTAGTTAGATCATTAATTTTACCAATAGTAACTAATTTTTCTGCTATTCCGCGCAATACTTTTGCTTTAGCCTCTGTCGTTTTTATTCTTTCACAAATAATTAAACTAGCCGCTAAATTTTTCAATAAAGCAACTCTTGGTCCAGTTTTTCTGCTAAGAATTTTACCTTTTTTTCTATGTCTCATAATATAATTCAAAATAAATTAATATTTACATTCTATTAATATTGTTTTAATTATTATTTTTTTGTTTTACTTACTTTCTTTACGCTTTTCTTTTTTGTCTTAACATCCTTTACATTTTTTACTAAAGATTTTTTTTGAAAATCTTCCTCAACTTCTTCAATCTCTTTAACTTCTTCTTTCTCATTTACTATAAAATTTAAATGATTAATCAAAATTTGAGCAGATTCTTCTAGTGCCTCTTTTGGAGTAAGCGAACCATCAGTTTCTATATTTAAAGTTAATTTATCATAATTTGTTTTTTCTCCTACGCGAACATCCTCGACATCCATTCCTACTTTTCTTATCGGAGTAAAAATAGAATTTGTAACAATCACGCCCAATTCAAACTTTTCTCTTTCTTTGTCTTCTATTGAAACATATCCTCTGCCTTGTTCAACCCAAATTTCCATTTCCACTTTAGCACTCTTGCTTGTAGTTGTTAAAATATCTAGTTCTGGATTGGTTATTTTTACTTGAGAAGGCACCACTATATCTTTTGCTTTTGCTTTTTTCTCTCCATTGATATTTAAATTTAATTTATATAAACCTTGGCTAAGAATTTTTAATTTCAATAATTTTAAATTTAATAAAATTTCAACCACATCTTCTTTGACGTTTGGAATAACAGAAAATTCATGTGGAACTCCCTTAATTTTTATTGCTGTAACTGCTGCTCCAGGCAAAGATGACAATAATACTCTTCTCAAAGCGCTGCCTAAGGTTATCCCATAACCCGGATAACAAGGTTCAATGCTAATCTTTGCTTCATTCTTATTTTCTTTATTTTCTTGAACCTTGATCTTTGTTGGCAATAATATATTTTCCATCATAAAAAATAAACATTAAAATAAACTAAAAAATATTATAGTTTACTGACTATAAAATAAACAAAATTAAATGTCAATTTCCCTATTGTTAATAAAATTATTTTAATCTCTAATAGTCCTTTAATTTTAACATTCCCTTGTGTTGCCTAATCTTATCTAACACTTTTGCTTCAATTTGTCTAATTCTTTCTCGAGTTACACCAAATTCATAGCCCACCTCCTCTAAAGTATGTGGTCCATCTTCGGTTAATCCAAACCTCATTTCCAAAATCTTTCTTTCACGTGGAGTCAATTCATCAATAATTTCGCGTATATATTCTCTTAATAACTCCATTGCGGCCGCTTTATCCGGAGATATTGTTTTTACATCTTCAATAAAATCTCCCAGAACGCTATCATTATCATTGTCTCCTATAGAAACCTCTAAAGAAACTGTGTCTTGAGAAATCTTAATAAAATGCAATACTTTCTCTATTTTTTCATCCATTTCTGCGGCAATCTCTTCTGGCAACGGTTCTCTCCCTAAATTTTGAATCAAATCTCGTTCTATTTGTTTAAATCTGCTAATTGTTTCTACCATATGCACTGGAATACGAATTGTTCTTGATTGATCAGCTATAGCTCGAGTAATTGCTTGTCTAATCCACCAAGTAGCATATGTAGAAAATTTATATCCTTTTTTATAATCAAATTTTTCTACTGCTCGAAATAAACCGATATTTCCTTCTTGAATTAAATCTAAAAAAGATAAATTGTTACGCCCTGTAAATCTTTTTGCAATACTTACCACCAATCTTAAATTAGCTTCAACTATTTTTTTTTGAGCATCCTCGTCGCCTTTTTCTAATTGTTTAGCCAATTCAATTTCTTCTTCAAACGTCAAAAGAGGCACTTTGCTAATTTCTTTTAAATACATTTGAATAGAATCAAAAGAAACGGTTTCTAAAATAAACGACTTTGATGGACTTTTTTTTTCTCCTTTATTTTTTTCTTTTTCTAAAATTTTAGATAAATAGCCCCCCTGTTTTTCAACTATTTTTTCTTTTGACAAAAAATCTGACTTTGGAATGTTCTTTTTTATTATTTCTTTTTTGTCTACTTTTTTTTGTTTTAATATTTTTATATTTTCTTGTTTCTTTATTTTTTTAATTTTAAATTTAAATTTTTCTATCTTTGCATTTTTTTGTTTCTTTATTTTTTTATCTAAAATAGCCTTGTTTTTATTTTTTTTATTTTTTTGTTCTTGTATTTTTACATTTTTTTGTTTCTTTATTTTTTTTATCATAAAAAATTATTTTTCTATTTTATTTAATTCATCAATTATTTCTCTAAATTTTTTTTCTAAAAAATTAATTTTATCTATGTCTTTCGCCTCTTCTGCTTTTACAAATTCGCATTCAATTGCTTTTAATTTTTTAACAAGAATATCTTTTTTTAAAATATTTATATTTTTTTGAATTTCAAACTTAACAGAAGAATCAAAATCCGAAAAATCTTTTTCAACCCAAAATACCAACACATTAAAATAATCCGACATTTCTTTTGAAACGCTTTTTATCCATTCATTTTCATTAAACTTTTCTTTTTTGACAGTATAATCCTCAATGAAACTTTTAGCAAGCTCTTTTAATCTCTTGTCTTGCAAAATATCAAATGGGAATTCTAAAATAATTTCTTCTAAATTTTTATGAAATTTTAAAAACAATCCAACAATTTTTTTCTCTAATGATAAATTTTGATTTATTTCACTACTCTGTTCTAATTCAAAATTTGGAATAACTCCATTATTTGTATTGCTTGCCTCACTATTTATCATAGAATTTCTCAAAATTTGTTCATCAACATTTAAATGCTCTGCTAATTTTTGCAACCAATGCGTTTGTTCAATTTTATTGGTTATTTTAGCAATAATAGGAAGCAAAATCTTGCCCGCGTTTTTTTTGTTTTCCACATTTGATAAATTTAAATTTAAAAAGACAGAACGAAAATAATATTCCATAATTGGTGTGGCATTTTTAATTGCCTCTTTCCATATATTTACATCTCTCTTAATGCACTCATCTGGATCTTTGTCTATTGCTAATTTAATCACTTTAACATTCATCTCTTGTTGTTGAGTAATGTCAATGCTACGTTTTGTTGCAGTTTGTCCGGCAGAATCGGTATCAAAAGATAATACCAAATTTAAAGAATACCTTTTTAAAAGTTTAATCTGTTCCAAAGTCAAAGCGGTTCCAGAACAAGCAATTACATTTTTAACCCCGGCTTGATGAGAACTAATTACATCCATATTTCCTTCTACCAACACAGCTATATTTTCCTTTTTAATTTCCTGCTTTGCTTTATCTAGACCGTAAAGAATATGACCTTTGTTGTAAATCAAGGTCTGTGGAGTATTGATATATTTTGCTTCTTCTTTTTCATTTTTACCCAATATTCTTCCGCTAAATCCAACAACATTTCCATAAATATCACGAATTGGAAAAATTAATCTATTTCTAAAACGATCATAACAATTAATTTTGCTTTTTATTGTATTAGATGAAGTTCTTTGAATAGCTAATCCGCTCATAATAATTTCATTTTCTGTAAATCCATTTTTAGATAAAAAATTAGTCAGATTTTCCCACGAATCTGGAGCAAAGCCTAATTGAAAATCTTTAATTGTTTGATTTAAAATTTTTCGCTCTTTTAAATATTCCCGAGCCACTTGCCCTTGAGATGTTTTTGTTAAAATTTGATAATAAAAATCTGTTGCTGTCTGACAAATATTTAACAGCCGATCTCGTTGAGTTGTTAATTGCGGATCTTGTTTTTTTAAAATCACATTTGCTTTTTTAGCTAAAATTTTCAAAGCATCTATAAACTCTATTCCTTCCATTTTCATAACAAATGTAAAAATATCCCCCCCTTCAGAACACCCAAAACAATGCCAGATTTGTTTTTCTCGAGAAACTGTAAATGAAGGGGTTTTTTCATTATGAAAAGGACAAGCTGTTTTCCAATTAGCCCCTACTTGTTTTAATTGAGGTAAATATTCTTGAATAACATCAATAATATCCAATTTTGATTTAATCTCATCTGTAATATTATTATCCATATCTTTACTTAAAAATAAATCTATGTTAAATATAATTTATAATTTTTTACTTTTAATTTTTTACTTTTAATTTTATGCCAATAAAAAAATCCGCGATAAAAGCTTTAAGACAAAGCAAAAAAAGACAAATAAGAAATAAAGAAGTTAAAAAAAATCTCAAAGAAACAATGAAAAAAACCCAAAAAGCTATTACAGCTTCAAAAAAAGAAGATGCTCAAAAATTAATTCGTGAAAGTCAAAAAGCATTAGATAAAGCCGCACAAAAAAAGATAATTAAAAAAAATACCGCAGCTAGAAAAAAATCTCGAATGATGAAAAAATTTAATGCCTTATCTAAATAAAATTTAAAAAAGGAGCTGAGCTCCTTTTTTTAAATACTAAATTTAAAATGAGCCACATCACCATCTTGAAAAATATAATCTTTACCTTCTAACCGCATCAATCCTTTTTCTTTTGCTTTTGTTTCTCCATTTTCTCTAACAAAATCTATCCAATTAATTACTTCTGCTTTAATAAATCCCTTTTGAAAATCTGTGTGAATTTCTCCCGCAGCTTCCGGCGCTTTTGTTCCATTTATAATTGTCCAAGCGCGAGTTTCTTGAGGTCCTGAAGTAAAAAAAGTAATTA
>JBBTVT010000138.1:0-3045 GCA_038078655.1 Patescibacteria group bacterium | reverse complement strand
AAAAATATTGGTGAGTCATTATTAAAATCATTACTTAAGAAATTGATAGCATTAAAATGTGAATATGTTTGTTCCCTAACAGAAGAAAAGAATAATGTTGCAGTTGATTTTTACATAAAAAATGGCTTCAATAAAGGGATAAATTGTGTGTGGTTAGATACTATTTTAGGAAAAACTTTTAAGAAAAAATGAACGGCCCTTTTCTAAACTCTCTCTTACTTCGTTCGGTTTGCACTTTATATTCTCGTTATTGCTTGACTCGCTTAACACGGCTTATGAGGTTCGTTTCGTTGCACTCGTTCACTTAAATTTTTTTTCCGCTCCGCTTTAGAAAAACTTCGGATATGCCGAAATGTTAGGCGACATTTTTGTATTTGAGGTAACGAAAAAAAGCTCAAAATTTTATATACTTTAATTAATAAAACCAAAGCATGAAGACAATAATTAAAAACGCAACCATAGATGACTTGCAAAAAGTCCAAGAACTTAATCTGAAGCTTTTTGAAAAGGAATATGAGGAATACGATCTTCTTTTAAATTTAAACTGGACTTTTGGCAAGGAAGGAACAAAGTATTACAAAGATAAAATCTTAAAAGATAATGGGTGTGTTTTAATTGCAATTGTAAAAGATGAAATTGTTGGCTATCTGTGTGGAGGTATCAAAAAAGCAGAAGCCTGCAGAAATTTACCAATTGTTGCTGAGCTTGAAAACACGCTTGTTTTAGAAAAGTTTAGATCAAAAGGAATCGGCAAGCAATTGTTTGATGAGTTTATTAAGTGGTGCAAGTCAAAAAAGGTCGGCAAAGTTAAGGTTGCGGCTTCTGCTCAAAATGAAGGAGCTATTAGATTTTATAGAGCCAACAATTTCAAAGATTATGCTTTAGTTTTAGAATATGATATGTAGCGGGTTTTTCTTTTTTTAAAAGTGTCAATTATGTTTCTGGACTTGAACAGTAGAATTACAATTTTACCATTAGATTTGTTGCCAATATTGTGAACTTTTGAACGCTACAAAAATTATATTCTGTGCAAAAATTGAAAATTTTTCATCAAGCATTAGGTGGAGAGGTTATCGAATTAAAAGGACGCGGACTGTCAAGGCAAAATAGAAATGTCCTATTTTGCTCAACTAGGACATTATCATATTGCCACGACATAAAAAGAAACCAAAAGGTAAAGAATTGTCTGATTATGATAAAGAACAAAATAGAATTATTTCAGGTATTTGCGTTTCAGTTGAACACGCTATTGCTGGCGTTAAAAGATTACGAATTGTAACAGATAAATTTAGAAATAAAACGGATAAATTTAACGACAAAGTTATGCATTTGGCTTGTGGACTCTGGAATTATTATTTAGATTATTGCTAATCCCAGAATTCATAAGGGATGGTTTGTCTTATTGACTATTTCGCAACCAGTCTAATAATTATTTATTTATACGAGAAGGTTTTGTCCCAATAAATATAAAATTTATTGATAGAAAAAAATATTATGAAGCATTTAAAGAATTTGATAAAAAGGATGCAATAATCATAATGGAAGAAATAGTTGGCAAAGCGATTACAAATAATTATTACAAACGATTGGCGTATTTAGAAAATAAAAAAATTATTACTCTTGCTGATTACGCGAAAAAAAACAAACTTTCCCATTCTAATCTTATAAACAAAGCCAATAGGCAAACCATTGAAGCTTTTTTAGAAAAAAATATTTGGAAAATCGGAGTTTAGTTATTCCAAAAAACATGTTAAAATGGAATTATTGATTCCATAATTACACTAATAATCAATGTAAAATGTAAAACTTATGGTGAATGAAGTCGAACCATGAAAATGCAAAATGCAAAAAAACAAAGGTCGAAAGAAATTTTTTATCAATAAAATTTCTTGATTGTATTATTTATTTATTAATTTAATTAACACGCAACAAATTTATTGTTTTTATAAAAAATTTTGTAAAAATTTAAATTTTGTTGACACAAAAAATTATGAAAGAAACAGAAATAATAAAAGATAAAAATAAAATCGAAAAAGAAGCGAGTTTAATTTTTGAACAAGGACTAGCGGAAGGGAAACAAGAAAAATATGACGATGCGCTTAAATGTTTTAATGAGGTTTTGGAAATGGTCTCCGATGGTCATTTAAGGGTAAGAGCATTATTAAATAAAGGATGGGCGTTAGAATGGCTTAACAAATCTTCAGAAGAAAAAATTCAATGTTTTTAAGAAGCGTTAAATTAGAGTCTGATTTTGCAAAAATATGGCTTAAAAACGAAGTGAAAATGAATCAAATCAAACAATTAACCGTAGATCAATTGAATTTAGATTCCCACATTAAATAATCAAATGTAATTACTTTTGAATAAAGTAAAGGGCATTATTTTATTTTATTCTATTTTTATTTTAATTGTATAATCTCAATTTTATGGAAAAAACCAAACAAACTAAAGTCGATAAACCGAAATGCGGTTTGTGCGGCAAAACAAAAAATTTAATTAAAACAGAATGTTGTGGTAATTGGATTTGTAATGACACTCACAAATATGTAATGTTCTCTTACGATAGAAATAGTTGTTATAGAAACCATGACAGGTATACTATTTGCAGTTATCATAACCATGAAGGTCATTCAGGAGATTGGAAAATTTGTAAAAAATGCAGAGATGACTTTGAAACAGAAAATTATGTTGACATGGCTACCAATGAATATAATTTTGAAAAATTAGAAAATCCGCCAAAGTATGAACCAACTAAATGCATAAAATGCGGTTGCGTAATAAAATTAGCCGATGGCGGTTATTCAATGAATAAAGAAGGCTATGTTTGTATGAATTGTTGTAATTTTTAAATTATGTGACTTCAGAAGATTTGCTCAATTCAACCTTACATTTTTTGATAATATTATTGATTGTATTGTAATGACATTGAATATTTTGAGCAATTTTTTTTGATTTTTTTTGTTGCAGAAGTATAATTTGGCTATTTTAAGCCCAATACCGTTCGGAATTTATGGAGCATCCGATAAAGCCCTTTTTTTAGCTAAA
>JBBTVT010000137.1:0-7852 GCA_038078655.1 Patescibacteria group bacterium | reverse complement strand
GGTCCGACCTCTAAACGCAAAAAGGCCTGGGCGGGAATTGCACCCACGAATAACGGTTTTGCAGACCGCTGCCTTACTGCTTGGCTACCAGGCCATTATTTCCCTGTTTCTTTTTTGCCAATGATTTCCTCTACTACATTTTGAGGAACTTGCGCATAATGAGAGAATTCCATTGTATAACTAGCTCGTCCTTGACTAATGGAACGTAAGTTTGTGACATACCCAAACATATTTGACAGAGGAACTTCCGCATCAATAATTTTCATATTTCTTCTATCATTCATTTGTAAAATTTGCCCTCGTTTAGAGCTTAAATCTCCAATTACTTCTCCAATAAAATCCTCTGGAGTAATTACCTCTAATTTCATAATTGGTTCTAACAAAACCAATCCAGCCGCTTGGCAAGCAATTTGTAAACCACGATTAGCCGCAATTTTAAAGGCTATTTCAGAAGAATCAACCTCATGATAAGTACCATCATAAACTGTTACCTTTAAATCAACCAATGGATATCCTGCTAAAATTCCACCTTCTACGCATTCCTTTACACCTTTTTCAATGGCTGGAATATATTCCCGAGGAATAACTCCGCCTTTAACTGCATCAATAAATTCAAATCCTGCGCCTCTCTCTGATGATTCCACTTTAAGCCAACAATGCCCATACTGACCTCGGCCTCCTGATTGATGAATATATTTTCCTTCGCCATTCGCTTCTTTTGTAATTGTTTCTTTATATGCCACCTGAGGCGCGCCAATATTAGCTTCAACGTTAAATTCTCTCTTCATCCGATCAACAATAATTTCCAAATGCAACTCTCCCATTCCAGAAATAATTGTTTGTCTTGTTTCTTCATCCGTTCTAATTCTAAAGGTTGGATCCTCTGCAGATAATTTAGATAAAGCCAATCCCATTTTTTCTTGATCCTGTTTTGTTTTTGGTTCAATAGCAATAGAAATAACTGGTTCAGGAAACACAATTGATTCTAAAATAATTGGATGATCAATATCGCACAAAGTATTCCCAGTTGTTGTTTCTTTTAATCCAACAACTGCGGCAATATCGCCAGCACAAATTTCAGAAATTTCCTCTCGATGATTGGCATGCATTCGAACAATTCGTCCAATTCTCTCTTTTTTTTCTTTGTTCGCATTAAAAATATAAGAACCAGCCTTAATAACTCCAGAATAAACTCTTACAAAACAAAGCGTTCCAATAAAAGGGTCGGTTGCAATTTTAAAAGCCAAAGCAGCCAATGGCTCCTGATCATCAATCTTTCTTGTTTCCACTTCGCCTGTCTTAAAATTTTTTCCTTCAATTACAGACATTTCAACTGGTGATGGTAAATAATCCACCACCGCATCCAACATTAATTGCACTCCCTTATTTTTTAAAGCTGAGCCGCAAAGCACTGGAATAATCTTATTCTCAATTACTGCCTTTCTTAAAATTTTTTTCAAATTTTCAATTGGAATTTCCTTTCCTTCTAAAAATTGATTCATCGCATCATCATCGTTCTCAACAATTGCTTCAATTAATTTGCTACGAAATTCTTGGGCTTTTTCTTTCATATCCTCTGGAATTTCTCGTTCCTCAACTTCTTTTCCCATTTCATCGTTATAAAAAAATGCTGTTTGTTTTAATAAATCAATAATTCCAATAAAATTTTCTTCGGCGCCAATTGGCAATTGGATTGGATAAGCGTTTGGATTTAATCTTTCGTGAATTGATACTAAGTCTGCATAAAAATCGGCTCCCATTCTATCCATTTTGTTAACAAAGGCTAAACGAGGCACGTTATATTTATCGGCTTGATGCCAAACTGTTTCAGATTGAGGCTCCACTCCAGCCACTCCATCAAAAACAACCACTCCCCCATCAAGCACACGCAAACTTCGTTCCACTTCCACAGTAAAATCCACATGACCGGGAGTATCAATAATATTAATTTTACAATCCTTCCAAAAACAAGTTGTTGCCGCAGAAGTAATTGTAATTCCTCGTTCTTTTTCTTGTTCCATCCAATCCATTTCAGCTGCGCCCTCATGAACTTCTCCAATTTTATGTTTTTTTCCTGTATAATATAAAATTCGCTCACTAACCGTTGTTTTTCCGGCATCAATATGAGCAATAATTCCAATATTTCTTGTTTTTTCTAATGAATATTTCATAAAATATAATAAACCAGCGTTAGCTGGCAAAAATAATTAGATAAATTTTTTAAAATTTTTTATTTTAATCTTTTACTATTGCATCTATTTCAAAATCTCCATTTAAATTTTCTATCGCCTTTTCTATCATTAAATTTAAATAAATCATAGTATCTCTATTTTTAAATTCATCTTTAAATAATTTCTCTAAACTACAAGAAATAATTTTACTATCTTTAATAAAAAAATAAACAGGTATTCCTTTTTTATCATTTTTTTCTTCTCCCTCATTTTTTTCTGTATCTTTTTCTATCAATAGAATATACCCATTTTTCTTTTTTCCGTTTTGTGAAAAATATTGAGAAAAAATTTCTAAAATTTTACTTCTTATTTCTGTAATCTTTTCCATTTCTAAACTGCTAAGTGTTTCCATTGTTTTTTTTGAAAATGTCATAAAATTTTAATTTTAAAAAAATTAAAATCTAGCAAAATGAGCAAAAGCTTTATTGGCCTGCGCCATTCTATAGACATCCTCCTTTTTCTTAATCGCGCCTCCAGTATTATTTAACGCGTCTAATAATTCCATTACCAATCTTTCTTTCATTGATTTACCCTTTCTTGCTTCAGCCGCTGCAATAAGCCATCTCAATCCTAAAGTAATTTTTCGATTTCCTCTCACCTCTGTTGGAACTTGATAATTCGCTCCGCCAATTCTTCTTCCTTTTACTTCAATAATTGGCATAATATTTTTTAATGCCTGATCAAAAATGTCTAACGCAGAAACATTTTTCTTTTCTTCGTTAGTCAATTTATTTGTACTTTGATGAAATTTTTCTTGTAAAATATCAAAACATTCATAAACAATCTTTTGGGCTATTGTTTTTTTCCCTTTTCTCATAATATGATTAATGAATTTTGCAATAATTATATCATTATATTTTGAATCAGGTAATATTGTTTTTTTTGATGTTATTTTTTTTCCACGCATAATTTTTACAAATAAACAAATTTAAATTTTATAATTTATTTCTTTTTTTCTTTTTTAACTCCATATAATGAACGACCTTGTTTTCGATTGGCCACTCCCTGTGTATCAAAAACTCCTCGAACAATATGATATCTCACACCATTCAAATCTTTAACTCGCCCACCTCGCAAAAGCACGATTGAATGTTCTTGTAAATTATGTCCAATTCCTGGAATATAGGCTGTTACTTCAATTCCATTTGAAAGTCGCACCCTGGCAATTTTTCTTAAAGCTGAGTTAGGTTTTTTTGGAGTAATCGTAGAAACCTTTAAACACACTCCCCTCTTAAAAGGCGAACCTTTTGACAAAGTTTTTTTAGTTCTTAACAGACTATTTGAAACAACACCTAAAATAGAAACTTTTCGAACTCTTTTCTTTTTTCTTGGGTTGTTAATTAACTGATTAATTGTAGGCACAATAAAAAATATTAAAAAATAAAAATTATTTTTTTAGATTATCATACTCTTTTTTTAAAGTCAACTTTAAAATAAATGTTATATTTTAGTGGATAACTTTTTGTGATAAATTAAAAACAAATAACCAAACTTCCTAACCTTTAATTATTAATAAAATTAATAATCCAATTGAATAAACCGTTAAAAATTCCAAGATTCAATACGTTATCTAAAATAAGCAAACCAATTAAAATATATGGGCCATTTTGTTCAAAAGAAATTTCAAAATTTTTAAATCGATCTGGCAAAATAGCAAATAAAATTTTAGAACCATCTAATGGTGGAATAGGAATTAAATTAAAAATTGCTAAAATTATATTTATAATAATTAAATAACTAAGAAAATAAATTAATGGGTTACTCAATGACAAATTAAAAAATGGAACACAATATTTTAGAATGCCAATAAAAATAATGGTGCTAATAATATTTGACAAAGGACCAGCAAAAGCAATAATTGCTGAATCTTTTTTTTCATTTTTAAGATTGCGCGGATTAAAAATAACAGGTTTTCCCCAACCAAAATTTACAAGCAATAGCATTAAAAAACCAACAAAATCAATATGCGCCAATGGATTCAATGTTAATCTCCCATCATCTTTTGCTGTATGATCTCCTAATAAAGTAGCCGCAAATGCATGAGAAAATTCATGAATAGTCAGCGCGTAAATAATTCCTAACAAAGTAATAATTGCAAACAATGGTTGTTCGTGTAAATATTCAAAAAACATAATGACGTCATTTTATACAACTTTTAAAAAAATAACAAATATGTTAATATAAAAATATAAATTTTTTATTTTTAACTTTTTTATTTTATGTCTAGAAAATGTTCAGTTTGTAGCCGTGGTTCGCTTAAGGCTAATAGTCGTAGCCATTCAAATATTGCCACAAAAAAACGACAGCATATAAATTTACAAACAAAAAAAATTGATGGAGAAAAAATTAAAATTTGTACATCTTGTATAAAAACAAAAAACAAGAAAGAAACAAAATAAAATTATACTTTATAATTTTTTGCTATGCCTTTTAGAACTAATACATGCGGAGAATTAAATAAAACAAATAACACCCAAGAAGTAATTTTATCTGGTTGGGTGCATCGACGCCGAGATCACGGCGGATTGATTTTTATTGATTTGAGGGATCGCTATGGAATTACGCAAATTGTATTTCAACCAGAAAATTCAACTATTTTTAAAATTGCGGAAAATTTAAGATCAGAATGGGTAATAAAAATAACTGGATTAATACGATTGCGTCCAACAGAAATGATTAATCCAAAATTAAATACGGGCGAGATTGAAGTAGAAGTAAAAAATGTTGAAATTTTATCAAAATCAAAAACCCCACCATTTGAATTAAACGAAGAAAAAACCCTTGAAGTCAATGAAGCTTTGCGTTTAAAATATCGTTTCATTGATTTAAGAAGATCAAAATTACAAGAAATGCTCAAAATTAAAGATAACTTTTTTCAACATATCAGAAAATATTTTCACGAGCATGATTTTATTGAAATACAAACTCCAATTTTGGCCAATTCTTCACCTGAAGGAGCACGTGATTTTTTGATACCCTCTAGAATACATCCAGGAAAATTTTATGCATTGCCTCAAGCGCCACAACAATTTAAACAATTGCTAATGGTCGGAGGCATTGATAAATATTTTCAAATTGCGCCATGCTTTCGTGATGAGGATCCCAGAATGGATCGACATTATGGAGAGTTTTATCAATTAGACATGGAAATGAGTTTTGTTAAACAAGATGATATTTTAAAAATAATGGAGCCATTAATGAAAGAGCTTACAGAAAAATTTAGTTCTAAAAAAATAATAAACATTGAAAGCAACGGTCGTTTTAAACAAATATCATGGAAAGAAGCAATGAATAAATATGGAACTGATAAACCTGATTTGAGATTTAATTTAGAAATTAAACCAATCACAGAAATAGTAAAAAATTGCGGATTTTCAGTTTTTATTGAAGCAATCAAATCTGAAGGAGTTGTTCATGCTTTAAAAATTGACAATGGCGCGCAATTTAGCCGTAAAGAAATTGACGAAATAACCGAGATTGCAAAAACAAAAGGCGCCAAGGGTTTGGCTTATATTGTTCTTGCGCCAACCGAAAATAATTATGAATTAAAATCTCCAATTTTAAAATTTTTGGGAGACGAATGTGCGCAACAAATTTTAAAAGAATTAGACGCCAAAGCGGGAGACATAATATTTTTTGGCGCTGATAATTGGAAAACTGTTTGTTTAAGTTTGGGCGCTGTCAGAAATGAATGCGCCTCAAGATTAAAATTAAAAGATAATACTAAAGCAGCTTGGTGTTGGGTCGTTAATTTTCCAATGTATGATTATTCTGAAATTGAAGAAGGAAAAATAGATTTTAGTCATAATCCATTTTCTATGCCACAAGGCGAATTAGAAGCATTAGAGACAATAAAACCTCTTGAAATTTTAGCATATCAATACGATTTAATTTTAAATGGCTTTGAAGTGTCCAGTGGAGCCATTAGAAATCACCGACCAGAAGTGATGTATAAAGCATTTGAAATAGCTGGATATACGAAAGAACAGGTTGATGAAAAATTTGGCGCAATAATTCGAGCATTTGAATATGGAGCACCTCCGCATGGCGGAAACGCGCCAGGCGTTGATCGTATATTAATGGTATTATTAGATTTAGATTCAATTCGCGATATTTACGCTTTTCCAAAAGATGGCAAGGGAGAAGATTTAATGATGTCTTCACCGTCCAAGGTTAACAAAAAACAATTAGAAGAATTGCATATCATATCCATTAATCAAGATGAGGAATAATTTTTATGAATAATAAAGATGTTCAATTATTGTTGCCACCTCAAAATATTGAAGCCGAACAATCCGTGTTAGGCTCACTTTTAATTGATAAAGATGCTCTAACCAAAATAGCTGATATTTTAGAGCCAAAAGATTTTTACAAAGAAAAACACGGAATGATTTTTGAATCAATGTTGGAATTATATGAAAAAAAAGAACCAATTGATTTGTTAAGCCTAGGGAATCGTTTAGAAGAAAAAAAACAATTAGAAAAAATTGGTGGTAAAAGTTATTTAGTTCAATTAGCTCGAATTACTCCCACTTCTGCTCATCTTGTTACCTATGCAAAAATTGTTCAAAAAAAAGCTACATTGAGAAAATTAATTCACGCAGCCACTGAAATTACTGGACTAGGTTTTCAAGAAGAAGTGGATGATTTATCTAAATTATTAGACAAAGCTGAGAGTTTATTATTTAATGTTTCACAAAAATATTTAAAACAAAATTTTATTCCTATCCAAAATATTCTTGTTGAAGCATTTGATCGCATCGATGAATTGCACAAACAAAAAGGGAAATTAAGAGGATTGCCTACTGGACTTACTGATTTGGATAATCTATTGGCGGGACTTCAAAAATCGGATCTAATTATTTTGGCTGCTCGTCCTAGTATGGGAAAAACAACGTTGGCTTTGGATATTGCGCGCAATATTGCCACTGCAAAAATTCCTGTTGGAATTTTTAGTTTAGAAATGTCTCAAGACCAACTGGTTGATCGTTTAATTTGCTCTCAAGCGAATGTAGATCTTTGGAAAATGCGCACTGGACGATTATCTGATAGAGAAGGCGATGATGATTTTCCAAAGATTGGACACGCTATGGCAGTTTTGTCTGAAATCCCACTTTTTATTGATGACTCAGCAACAGCCAATATTATGGAAATAAGAACAAAATGTCGTCGCCTACAAGCAGAACATGGATTAGGTTTAATTGTTATTGATTATCTTCAATTAATGGAAGGTAGAAAAAATGAAAATAGAGTTCAAGAAGTCGCCGAAATTACAAGATCATTAAAGGGGTTGGCCCGCGAATTAAATATTCCAGTTTTAGCGTTATCTCAACTTTCTAGAGCTGTTGAATCTCGAACGCCACCAATTCCAAAATTATCAGACCTTCGAGAATCTGGAACAATTGAACAGGATGCGGATGTAGTAATATTTATTTATCGAGAAAATGTTTATAAAAAAGATAGCCAAAAAAATAATATTGCTGAACTTTACATTGCCAAACATCGCAATGGCCCAACTGGACGCATTGAATTATTTTTTGATGAACATCGAGTTAGTTTTCGAAATATAGAAAAAACAATGAAGGGGAATGAATAACTTTGACCAATAAAAAAAGAAGAAT
>JBBTVT010000136.1:0-5132 GCA_038078655.1 Patescibacteria group bacterium | reverse complement strand
AAAAAATTTGGCAAACATTAAAATCAAAACATATTTTTTAAAATTAAAATTTTAATATGCAATGTAAAATTTTTACTGATGGTGGAGCCAGAGGAAATCCCGGGCCTGGTGGAATTGGTGTTGTAATAAAATATGACAATAAAGTTTTGGAATTTTCAGAATATATTGGGCATTCAACAAATAATCAAGCAGAATATCTGGCTGTAATTTTAGCATTAAAGGAGGCAAAAAAAATTGATGTTAAAGAAATTGATTTTTATTTGGACAGTGAATTAGTTGTAAATCAATTGAATAGAAAATATAAGGTTAAAAATCAAGAATTGAGTATTTTGTTTATTAAGGTCTGGAATTTAAGTTTAGAATTTAAAAAAATTACTTTTACTCATATTCCGCGCGAACAAAATAAAGAAGCCGATAGATTGGCAAATTTAGCAATGGATGCGGCGCAATTGTCTTAGTTTATTTATAAAGCGTATTTTAAATTAAAAATTTATTATTTTATGTTGTGGTCAAATTTTTTACATTTTTATCAGCCATTCAATCAAATGCCGGATATTTTAGAAAAGATTGTTAATGAAAGTTATAGAAAAATTATTCGGGGTTTAAAGGAAAATCCAAAAGTTAAAATGACAATTAATATCAATGGTTGTTTAACAGAGCTTTTAGCAAAGTATGATTATCTGGACGTGATAGATGATTTAAAAAAATTGGGTCAAAATGGACAAATAGAATTTACTGGTAGCGCGAAATTTCATCCATTTTTAGCTTTACTTCCAGAAGAAGAAATTGAACGGCAGATTAAAATAAATACAGAAACAAATAAAAAATATTTTGGGGAAATTTATAACCCCAAAGGTTTTTTTATTCCTGAACTGGCATACAGTTTTAAAGTGGCTCAAGCAGCTCAAAAACTAAATTTTGAATGGATTATTGCTGAGCAATTAGCCTGTCCGTTTGAAAATTTAAAAATAGAGTTTAACAAAATTTATCAAATTAAGGGGTTAAAAAATTTTAAAATTTTATTTAGAGATAAAAGGGTGAGTATTTTAATTTTATCCGCCATTGTTCGCTCAGCTCAATCTCTTTTAGATGAATTAAAAGATGAGATTAAAAAGGATCGATATCTTTTGACGGTAATGGATGCTGAAACCTTTGGTCATCATCGTCCTGGATTAGAAAAGTTTTTGTTTGAGATTTACCAAAACAAAGAATTTGAAAAGGTTTTTGTTTCTGATTTGATAAAAAAATTTAGTGTTAATGAAGAAATTGAACCACAAGAAAGTACTTGGTCGTCAGAGGAGCAAGATTTTTGGCTAGACAGAGAAACGGGGATTGCGCAAACTAATCCATTTTCTTTGTGGAATCATCCAGAGAATCCAATTCATAAATTGCAGTGGGAGTTTACTTATTGGGTAATAGACATTGTTAAAGCGTTGGATTTAAAAGAGCCTGAATATTTTGATATACGGAATAAATTAGATATGGCATTGGCATCTGATCAATATTGGTGGGCATCAGCAAAACCATGGTGGAGTTTGGAAATGATCGAATTAGGAGCTTTTACCTTGAGGGATGTTGTTTTGTCAATTTTAAAAATTTCTCAAGAAGACAAAAATAAAGCCAATGAATTTTATCAAAAAATTTTAGACATTGCTTTTGAATGGCAAAGAACTGGAAAAATTAGAGGTGCTTACAAAAAGGCATATAAAACCGTTCAAAGAAAATCGTTTAGAGAAGAAACTCCGGATGATTGGTATAATTTAATAATTTTGGAGTTTGAAGATGAAATGAAAAAGGCGATTCAAAAACAGGAATTTGAAAAGGCTATTAAATGGCGCGATGCAATTTACAAATTAAAATTGGGCGTTGATATCTATGATGTTTTGCATGTTGTTGACGATTTGCGAATAGTTAGAACATTGCCAAGTCTAAAATCTTTTTGGGAGCATTCTTTAGATGAATTTTCCGATTTTGCCAAAGAAAATTTTAAGAATTTTGATGAACAAGAATTTAAGGAGCAACAAATTGAAAAAATATTTGAGGAAATTAAAGAAGCATTTTATCAAAAAAAAGAATTTTTAGAAAAACAAAAATTTACTCAAATAAAACATCCATTGGGTTTGGACTGGGATTTAGAAAAAAATATTTATCTTTGCGAAATGCCAAGCGAAAAAATTAAATTATTTTTAGGCAAGGGGTGGGATAGCGCAAATCAAATTAAATTAAACGATAAAGAGGTTTGTGAAAAAAATGGACAATGTTTATACAAAAGAGAAAAAGGACAATTAGAAATTCAACTTGTTCCTGAAAGTATTTTAAATAAGACATATCAATTTTTGCAACAAGAGGATGCTTCAAATGGGAAAAATATGCGTTTATCTATAATATCTGAAAGTTTGGGTTGGGCGCCAGCAATTTTTAAACAAAAAGATGGGAGCTTTTTTGTAAAAATTCCATATTTAGAAACAAATGATTGGATGGATTTTAAATTTAGAATTTCTGGATTTGATTTTAAAAAATCAAAAGTAAAAAAAAATAATTTTACAACTAAATGTAGAGAATGCATCGCATTGCATTTAGGAAAATTAGATGGATTGATTAAAAAAATTATTTGGAAAATGAGGGGATAGAATTTCAAAATTTGTTTTATTAAATTTTGTAAAATTTAATTTTTAAAAAAATTTGATTTTTTTGCGTTATAGTGTTAAACTAAATGTGTTTTTAATGCAGGTGTCGTATAATGGTTATTATATCAGCCTTCCAAGCTGAGGACGACGGTTCGATTCCGTTCACCTGCTCCAAATCAGAGGTTGGAGATTGTTTATTAAAAGTGAAAAAATAGTTATTTTATGGCTACTCAAAATTTTGAAGGGAAAGAAATAATTACCAATTTAGTTAATGATTATCTTATTAAGGCTGTTGAAATGGGTGCTAGCGATATTCATATTGAACCAGAAAAAGATTTTATTCGTTTTCGTTTTAGAATTGATGGAGTTTTAAAAGAGATAGCAAAGGAACCAATGCATTTACTTTCATCTTTAATTGCTCGAATAAAAATTTTATCTCAGTTGAATATTACTGAAACAAGAATGCCACAGGATGGACGTTTTCAAATTAGAGTTAAGGATCAAGATTTAGATTTGAGGGTTTCTATTTTCCCCACTCTTTATGGAGAATGCGCGGTGATTAGAATACTAAATATTAACACGATTCTTTTGAGTATGGAAGAATTAGGGATGAATTTTATACAACTGAAACAATTAGAAGCGATGATTAAAAAACCAAATGGATTAATTTTAGTTACTGGACCTACGGGTAGTGGAAAAACAACTACTTTATATTCAGCGCTTAATTTTTTAAACACAGTTGAAAAAAACATTGTTACATTAGAGGATCCTATTGAATATCATCTACCATTAATTAGACAAACTCAGATCACTGAAAATTTAACTTTTGTAAAAGGATTGAAGTTTTTATTGCGACAGGATCCGGACATTATTATGGTTGGAGAAATTCGTGATATAGAAACAGCCGAGATGGCTGTTCATACGGCTATTACAGGACATTTGGTTTTGAGCACCATTCATACAAATGATACAGCTAGTGCATTGATTCGTTTGATTGATATGAAAGTAGAGCCATTTTTAATTTCTTCATCTGTTTTAATGATTGTTGCGCAGGAATTAATTCGAAAAAATTGTCCAAAATGCGTAGAAGAATATCAGCCTTCCAAGGAAATTATTGAAACCCTTGAATTAGAAAATCAAAAAGAAATTAAATTTAAAAAAGGAAGAAAATGCGTTCATTGTAATTTTACTGGATACAAGGGGCAGGTGGGAATTTTTGAAATTTTAGTAATAGACGATGAAATAAAATCACTCATTCTTGCGCGTGCTTCAGCGAGAGAAATTCAAAAAGTAGCGAGAGAGAAGGGGATGATTTCTTTGCGACAGCATGGGATAGAAAAAATTATTGAAGGAATTACTACGCCTGAAGAAGTTTTACGAGCAACAAAAAAATAATAAAATAGTTAATTTAACAAAAAAATACACAAATTATTTATTAATCTGTGTATTTTTTTTGTATCAAAAAGTATCTAATGCATTTTTATAGCTATCTTTTTATTAAAGTTTTTAGTTCCTCATTAAATTCTTCAATTGCTTCATTGATAATTGGGTGAAAATTTTCATATAATTTTTTCTTCTTAACATAATTGCTGGTTTCCAGAAGTGAATCAAATGTTCCTGCATCAAACCACCCACCTTTTATCATAGATACATTTAGTTCGTTCATTTCAAGATATTTTTTATTTACATCAGTAATTTCTATTTCATTACGATTACTTGGAATTAAATTTTTAGCAATATTAATTACTTTGTTATCATAAATATAAAGACCTGTTATAGCAAAATCACTAACCCATTCTTTTGGTTTTTCTACAATTTTTATTGCTTTCATATTTTTATCAAATTGCACAACACCCAATCTTTCAGGATCTGGAACTTTTATAGCAAATACTTTTGCTCCACTTTTAAAATTTTTTATATCTTCTGAAAAATCATCTTCAAAAATATTATCTCCCAAAATCATTGTTACATTATCATTGCCAATAAAATTTTCTCCAACAATAAAAGCATCGGCTAATCCTTTCGGGGTTTTTTGTACTTTAAATTCAAGATGAATATCATGTTTGTCAAAAATAGAACCCAAAAGATTAATAAAATGTCCTGAATGTTCTGGCGCAATTATTATTAAAATGTTTTTTATCCCACCTTTTATTAAAACATTGAGCGGATAAAAAATCATTTGTCGATTATAAACAGGCAAAAGCTGTTTTGATGTTGTAGCAGTCAATGGAAAAAGTCGTGTTGCTGTTCCGCCTGCTAAAATTATTCCACGCATAATAAAAAAATAAAAAATAAAAAATAAAAATAATCTTGTTTATTTTATCGCTTTTTTAAATAAATCGATGTATTTTTTTGCGGGAAGTTCCCACGAATAAGATTGTCTCATTGCTTTTTCAACTAAATATTCCCATGTTTTTGAATGTTTGTAATTTTCTAAAGCTCTTGTAATAGCAATTAATAAATCTTCTTTCCAATGTCTTTTAAAAACAAAACCATTTCCTTGTT
>JBBTVT010000135.1:0-3758 GCA_038078655.1 Patescibacteria group bacterium | reverse complement strand
TTTTTAAAACTTTGTGGGATAAAAATTTAATTTATCAAGATTATAAAAGCATGCACATTTGTCCGCGTTGTGAAACTACTTTGTCAAATTTTGAAAGTACTTTGGAATATAAAAATATTAAAGATATTTCAGTTATTGCTAAATTTGAATTGATTGACGAACCCAATGTTTATGTTTTAGCATGGACAACAACTCCATGGACATTGCCTGGCAATGTAGCGTTAGCCATAAATGATAAAATTAGTTATGTTAAAATTCAAATTTCAAATTTTAAATCTCAAGATAATAATTCAGAATTAAAAAATGGCGAAGTTTATATTTTAGCAAAAGAAAGATTGCAAATTTTAAATGAAGAAAAATATGAAATTATAGAAGAATTTAATGGTCAGAAATTAATTGGTAAAAAATATAAACCATTATTTGATTATTTTTCAAAAGATAAAAATTTAAAAAATTGTGAAAATGGTTGGAAAATTTATTCAGCCGATTTTGTTACAACAGAAGATGGAACTGGCGTAGTGCATATTGCGCCAGCATTTGGTGAAGACGATATGAATTTGGGGAAAGAAAATGATTTGCCTTTTGTTCAACATGTGAGTTTTGACGGTAGATTTACAAATGAAGTAATTGATTTTGTTAATATGGAAGTTAAACCAAAAGACGAGCATCAAATAACTGACATTGAAATCATAAAATATTTAGCTAAAAATAATCAATTATTTTCAAAAGAAAAATATGAGCATAGCTATCCTCATTGTTGGCGATGCGAAACCCCATTATTAAATTATGCTGCTAATTCTTGGTTTGTTAAAGTTGTAGAAATAAAAAATAAAATGATAAAGAATAACCAAGAAATAAATTGGATGCCGGAACATATTAAAAATGGTCGTTTTGGTAAATGGCTTGAAAATGCTCGAGATTGGGCAATTTCTAGATCTCGTTATTGGGGCACGACATTGCCAGTTTGGAAATGTGAAAAATGTGAAAATAAAAAAGTTGTTGGTTCTATTCAAGAGATAGAAAAGTTAAGCGGTCAAAAAATAATTGATCTTCATAAAAATGTAATGGATAAAATTGTTTTTCCGTGCGAAAAATGCAAGAGAGAAATGAAAAGAATTCCAGAGGTTTTTGATTGTTGGTTTGAATCAGGTTCAATGCCTTACGCCCAAGTCCATTATCCATTTGAGAATAAAGAAAAATTTGAAAAAAATTTTCCAGCCAATTTTATTGCTGAAGGTCAAGATCAAACAAGGGGTTGGTTTTATACTTTGATTATTTTGTCAACAGCTTTATTTGATAAACCAGCTTTTAAAAATGTTATTGTTACAGGAATGGTTTTAGCCGAAGATGGAAAAAAAATGTCTAAACGTTTAAAAAATTATCCAGATCCAATGGAAATTGTTTCAAAATATTGCGCCGATGCTTTGCGTTTTTATTTGGCTTCTTCTCCTGTGACGCAAGTGGAAAATTTATTTTTTAACGAACGAGATCTTGTTGATGTGTTTAGGAAAAATATTATGATATTGTGGAATATTTATAAATTTTATGAATTATATGTTGATAAAAAAACATATAACGCCAGTGAAAATTTACAAGAATCCGCAACATTATTAGATAAATGGATCTTAGCCGAATTAAATGTTTTGACAAAAGAAGTAACTGAAAATATGGAAAATTATAATTTGCCAAAAGCGATTAAACCAATTAGCGATTTTATTAATAATTTTTCAACATGGTATATCAGGCGATCACGCAATAGATTTAAATCGGAAAATTTTGAAGATCAAAAAGTTGCTTTGCAAACAACGAGCTTTGTTTTGATAGAATTGTCTAAAATTATCGCGCCCATTATGCCATTTTTAGCTGAAACGATTTGGCAAAAAGTAAATTCATATAATTTTGAATATGAGAATAAATCAGTGCATTTAACTGATTGGGTAAAATATACTGACTCAGCAAAAGAATCCGATGTTAAAATTTTAAAACAAATGCAAGAGATTAGAAAAATTGTTGAATTAGGGTTAAAGATAAGAGATGAGGCGAGCATAAAGGTGCGACAAACATTGTCAAAATTAAAAATTAAAAATTATGAATTAGAAATTAATGAAGAAGGGTTAAATCTAATTAAAGATGAATTAAATGTGAAAGAAATAGAAATAGTAGAAGAATTGTCGCAAGAAAATAATTGGAAAATTGGCGAAGATAAAATTAAAATAGCTATTAACATAGAAATATCCGAAGAATTAAAATTGGAAGGTCTAAAACGAGAAATAGCACGACAAATTAATATGATACGCAAGCAAGCGGAATTTACGATAAAAGATAAAATAATTTTATTATGGCAAAGCGATAGCGTATTGATAAAAAATGTTTTTAATAAAATGTCGGAAGAATTAAAAAAGGACACGCTCAGTGAAAAAATTATTGAGAGTGATATTCAGGATGAGAAAATTAATATAAATGGTGAAGAGGTAAAATTCAAGATTGAAAAAGTTTAATAATTTCGTTAATTATAAAATATTTCGTTTTAAATTTATATTTTTATGCAAACTACGCAGACTATTATTTTTAATAAGTTGTTGACAACGGTTGTTGAAAGACGAGCTTCGGATTTACATTTAACTGTAGGCACTCCCCCCGTATTAAGAATTGAGGGTGAATTAGTAATTTTGGAAGATCAAGAAATTTTAACTCCAAATTTTATTAATGACGTTGTTTATTCATTTTTAACCTCTAAGCAGAAGGAAAAATTAGAAAAAAATAAGCAGATAATTTTAGCGCATTCATTTGATCGAAAGCTACGATTTAAAATAAATATTTATTATCAAAAAGGATTTTTAGGAGTAGTATTTAGATATGTTAATCCTGTAATACAAAATTTTTCGGATTTGGGTTTGCCAAAATCAATTGAAGGTCTTTTGTCTTTAGATAAAGGATTGGTTATTATTAATGGGTCATTTGATTCAGGAAAAACAACTACTTTATTAAGCATTATTGAAGCGATTAATAAAACAAAGAAAAAAAATATTTTTACTTTGGAAAAACCAATTGAGTATATTTTTATTAACGATAAGAGCATTATTGAACAAAGAGAGGTTGGCAGCGATGTTAATTCTTTCGCTGACGGATTAGATTTAATTAACAATGAGGACGTTGATATTGTTTCTATTTCCGAAGTGAGAGATAAGGAAATTTTTTATAAAATTTTTAAATTAATTGAAGGTGGTCGGATGGTATTTATTATTTTAGAAGCAGAACAAGCCTATCAGGCAATAGAAAAAATAATAAATTTTTTTCCGATTGAAGAGAAAAATAAAATTCAAACAATTTTGGCAAATAATTTAAGCGGAGTAATTAGTCAAAAATTAATTCATTCATTGCAAGGAAATAGAGTGCTGGCTTATGAAATATTATGGGCTAATTTATCTGTAAAAAATTTAATTGAAGAAGGAAAATTAAAACAATTGAATAGTATTTTACAATTAAGTCAGGCGGAAGGGATGATGAGTATGGATCGTTGTTTGTCGCAGTTGGTAAGAAATACAAAAATTTCATTAGAAGAAGCCTTGCGACACGCTGTTGATATGGAAAATCTAAAAGCCATGGCAGAAAGAATTATATAAAATAAACAATACAATAAGAGATAAAAAATTTTATAAAAAATTAGGTTCTCCTGGGAATTTTATGGGTAAAATATTTAATGGGCGTATGCAATACGCCCCTGTATACCCAACAAAATTGCATGAAAAACCTTAAAA
>JBBTVT010000134.1:0-4305 GCA_038078655.1 Patescibacteria group bacterium | reverse complement strand
GCAATTTCACAAACTAAAGGGTCTCTGTTTAATTGCCGCTCTAACCGATTTAAAACTTTAAAATATTTATTTTGTTTTTCAAGTTTATGCACAGGAATACTAATTATTTTTCCTGTATTTTGTAAAGCTCTATTTATCGCTTTTGCAATACTTAAGCCTGCATATATAGAAAATTTATATTTTTCTTTATTAATAAAATAATTTTCTATTGCGTCTATTAGTCCAATATTTCCCTCTTGAACTAAATCAAATAATTCAAAATGATCTATGCGTGGCTTTAAATTTTTTGCAAGAAAAAACGGCAATTTAAGATTGGCTTCAATAAGTTTATTTTTAAGTTGTAAAATTACTTCTTCATCATTTTTTTGTTTTGCTTTTTCAATTTCTTCAAATAATAGCAATGTTTCTTCTTCTGTTAAACGAGAAGTTGCATCAATTTTTTTATAATATTCTTTACTGCTAATATTTTTCCCTATTAATTCCTTATTGTTGTGTAAAGTTGTTTTCTCTAGTTCATCGCTTAAGCCAAATTCATTTTCTATTTGTAATCTCTCCATATTTTTTTAATAAAATTTAAAAAATGGAAATTTCCTTTCCAATATTTTATTGTGGTTTTTCAAGTTCAATAATAACTGGCACTCCTTGAAAATCAAATTTTTTTCGCAATTCTTTTTCCAAAATATTAATGCAAGCTTGAGGTAGTGGAGTTTTTTGTTGAACAACTAAAGCAAATCGGGGAGGATCAGTTTTTATTTGGCTAAATTTAAATACAGCAAAAAATTTTTGTTTAACGGTTTTTGGATGAAGTCCACGTTCAGAAGGATGAATAAAAAATTGATACTTTTTTATCATCTCTTCTAAAAATTCGTCCAATTTTTTTTGATCAATCTCCTTGTCTAGTCTTTGTTTAATTTGCAAAGCTGTGTCTAAAATTTTTTTTATTTCAAAATTTTCTTTAGCGGAAACAAAAAGAGCTGGTGCCCACAAAAAAAATGAAAACTGCGCCTTTAAATATTGAATATATTGGTTTGTTTTCCTTTTTTCTTTTTGTGTTAATAAATCATATTTATTAATTACCAGTATCACTCCTTTATTTGTTTTTTCAATATAATTGGCTATTCGTTTGTCTTGAGAAATAATTGCTTCCTTGGCTTCAATTACTAAACAAATAACATCAGCTTTTTTAAGCATTTGAAGACCTTGTAATGTCCCCATTTTTTCTATATAAGAATCTATTCTACTTTTTTTCCTTAATCCGGCAGTATCAATAATTAAAATAGGTTGATTTTTATAAACAATTAAAGTATCCAAAACTTCGCGTGTGGTGTGTGGTTGTTCACTAACAATAACTCTTTCCTCCCCTGTTATAGCGTTAAAAATGGAGGATTTTCCTACATTTGGTCGCCCTGTAAAAATAATTTTTACAACTGGTTGTTTTGTGCTTTTTCTAAAATTTTCATTATTAGGCGAGGAAATAAAAAGTTTTTTTATTATTTCATCTAATAAATCGCCCAAGCCAATGCCAGAAACAGCAGATACCAGCACTGGTTCGCCTAATCCTAATTTAAAAAAATCACTGGTTAGCTTTCTTAGGCTATTTTTGTCAACTTTATTTACAACAACAATCACAGGTTTATTTTGTTTCCTTAGATCTTTTGCAATATTGGTATCTTCTGGTAATAATCCGTCTCTCACGTCAACCACAAAAAGAATAAGATCTGTTTCCTGTATAGCGATCTGTGTTTGCTCTTGAATTTTTTTTTCAATTTTTCCATCACTAATTTCCATTTTTTTTAACCCACCAGTGTCAATTAAATTAAACTTTTGCCCATTCCAAAAACATTCTCCAAAATTTCTATCTCGAGTAGTCCCTGCCTCTTCTGAGACAATCGCTTTTTGTTGATCTATTAAACGATTAAAAAGCGTTGATTTTCCAACATTATTTCGTCCAATAATACATATATTCATAAAAATATAATTTTTTTATTATTAATTAAAGGTTAGTAAATTTCTTGAGATTTTTAAATTAAAATAAATAATAATGTAAAATTTAAAATAAATCCAAAATTCAAAGCACTAAATTCCAAATAAATCACAAATTCAAATTTTCAAAATCCAAAACGTTTTGTATCTTGGATTTATTTTGAATTTATTTTACATTTTTCGTTTTTCGTTTATTTTGATATTTGTATTTTGAATTTATTTTACATTTTTCGTTTTTCATTTTTCGTTTATTTTGTTATTTGGATTTAATTTAATGTTGCGTTAGATTCTTGAATTAAATGAATGCGTTTTATTATAATTTTGCTTTTATGACAATGGTTGTGATTTTAAAAATCAACAATTAGAAATTTAGCCTCTGCTGGTTCATTTCGTTGGTAAATTATCTGGTGGCGCAACGCTTGTTGGTAAATTAATTGGTGGTGGTAATTGTTCCTTTTTATTTTTTGTTGGAAGAGAAATAGAATGTAATTTACGCCCAAATGTCTGATCAAATGCAATGTCATCATCGCCAGTAGGTAAATCAAACGGAGCCTCTGCGGTTCTACTTTTAGTCTTGGCGATTTGGGGAGTTTTAATAATAGTAAGAATCGGAAAATGAAAAATTGTTGCCAACTCTTCTATATTTAAAACAAACATGCTTGCGCCTCTGTCGTCGTCTCGCCCTTTATACGCATTAAACATATTATTTTGCCTATACGCTTTTTTTGTTTTCTTAAAAAAATATCTTCCCTTTGCCATTGTTTTTGAATGAGGCTTAAAACTATTCAAATTTAATGTATTAAACTGTTGGAACGCACCAAAAATAGGATTTTCTCCTCTTCCGGAATGATATATCTCTTTTTTTGCTAGATATATAAAACGTATCTTAGTTTTAAATCCTGGTTTGGAAATTTTTTGCTCAATCGCCTCCATTACAACCTTTTCTCCGGAGGTTAGATGTTGCATTTTGTTTATTTCTTCTTTTTCTTTTTTTGCTGGCGGTCCCCACAATGGATAAATAATTTCACCAATCCAATCTAATGTACCCATAAATAAACTCACCCCTTTATCTCCAATATGTTCAGGGCTAGGAGATTCTCTTTTCCCGGCCATTTTATTAATAGCGACAATTCCTTTTTTAAAAAGAGCCTTGCTAACATCAAAAGATGGAATAATAATAATTTGTATCCAAATTTGCTCTCCTTTGTGAAGTTTACTTAAAATTTCTAATAATGCAACCAATGGATCTTTAAATTCTTGAGTAAGTGGATGTTCAAAACTTGGATAGGTTTTAATAGGATAAATAGAGCTCTTCTCTAAAACCATCTCCGCTCCAGCCATTTCATATTCTTCTGATGGAAATTTTTCAATAGGAATATTTTGAACATAATCAGCTATTTCAAAAATTTCCGCCTCCGGATATTGCGCATAAATAGTCGCCTCTATTAAATCGCGAAATTTTTCTTGTGTTCTAATAATAAATTGAATATTCCCATCTATACTAATAATTTCTAAAGAAAATTTTGGTTGGGATTTACCTTCCCAATATTTCTCAATTAAATTAGAGCTACCGGAAGCGCCTAATAATTGACTAAAAATGTGCTCTACCGCTTTTGGGCTCTGTTCGTTTTCTTTTGGAATATTAATGGTTAATAAAATATATTTGATTGCTGAGCCATATTTAGACCAAATATGATCCATCCACATTCGTTTGAATCCCCAAAAAAAAGCCCACAAAACAAAAATCCATCCGCCATTTTTAAAAATTATCCAAGTAATTATAATTGGAGGATTATTCCCTATGTTTAATAAATAATTAATAATAGCCCAAATATCAATTGTGATTTCCATAATGGATGCTAATTATAGCCTTGTGTGAATAAAAATTTTTCACCCATACAGATAAATTTTATTTTTTACAATAATTATATTCCTATATTTTTTACCTTTAACGGAAATTTTGGATTTTTAAACAATATTAAAATTTGGTATTAAAATAAACTCTTAATAATCTTAAATAAGATTAGCAAATTTTTTTAAAATATCAATCTATGCATAATTTGTTCCACGTGGAACAAATTATATTTTTGTTTTATTGAGTGTATATAATACACCCCTATGGATTTTTTTATAAAAACATTTAATAAATAAATGAATGAATGGATGGATAAATTATATTGTAGGGGCGCGGGTTGCCCGCGCCCAGGGCGACCGCAACGGTCGCCCCTACGAATTATTTTATTAAGCATATACAACATGCCTTTACTATGTGCAAGTCCAGGAACATAATTGACACTTTTTTATAAATAAAATTTTTACCAT
>JBBTVT010000133.1:3329-5540 GCA_038078655.1 Patescibacteria group bacterium | reverse complement strand
GCAAAACAAACAAACGAACAATAATTAATCCTGCAAAAATAAAAAAAATTACCATCAAGAAGGTAATTCTATTAAATTTTTCCTTATTTTTTTTCTGGTAATTCATACAACTTATAGCTTATGGTTTATAACTAACTCATCTCGCCGCCAATACTCCCATTTCTTCTAGGTATTTTAAACTATCCACCTTTACCATTTTTAATTCTTCGCTTGCCTGTTCAATTTTTGAAACAGCCTGTAATTGTAAAAATTCTATTTCTAATTGCTTGTTGCATTCTTTTAATCGCACTATCTGTTTTTTAAAATCAGTAATTTGAAATCCCTGAACAGTTAACTTGTTTACCTGAATTAAATAAAAAATTCCCATTAAAATAATAGAAAATGCCATAATTCCACTTGCTACTTTGGATGAAAATTTTACTATTTTTTGTTTTTGAGGCTTCAAAACAGACATAAAAAAATAAATTAATTTTTAAAGTTTCTCCACTATTCTCATTTTTGCGCTACGACTGCGGGGATTATTTTTTATTTCTTCAAAAGTTGGCATTATAACTTTTTTATTAATAATTTTTAAAGACATTTTATGATTACAAATACATTGAGGAAATTCTGATGGACAAATACAATTTTTTGATTCTTGTTTAAAAAATTGTTTCACAATTTTATCTTCTAAAGAATGAAATGAGATTACACATAGCCTTCCTCTTGGTTCCAAAATCTCTATTGCTTGAGGCAAAACCAATCTCAAATTTTCAAGTTCCTTATTAACAACGATTCTTAACGCCTGAAAAATTTTTGTTGCTGGATGAATAAAATGTTTGGTAAATTTTGTTTTTTTTGGTTTTATAATTTGCGATATTAAATCTACCAATTGTTTTGTTGTTGTAATTTTTTGTTTTTTTCGCTCTTGAACTATCATTCTAGCTACCTGGCGAGAATATTTTTCTTCTCCAAATTTCCAAAAAATATCCGACAATTCTTTCTCTGAATATTTATTAATAATTTTTTCAGCAGTTAAATCTGTATCCAATTTATTAAACCTCATATCTAACAACTCATCTCTCTGAAAAGAAAAACCGCTTGTTGATTGATCTAATTGATAACTAGATATTCCAAGATCTAATAAAATTCCATGAATTGGAAAATTTAAATCCGAAACAATTTGTTTTAAATTTGCAAAATTTTTATTAACAAAAATTATTCGTTGATCAAATTCTTTAAATTTTTCTTTATTAATATTAATTGCGTCAATATCCCATTCTATACCTACTAATTTACCATTGGGACTTGTTTTTTTTAAAATAGGAATTGAATGTCCTCCAAATCCAAATGTGCAATCAATAAAATTTTGATTCGCCTGAGGATTTAAATATTCTATTATTTCATTTAAAAGAACGGGGGTATGCATAAAAACATTTTATATTTTTAAAGTTCATCTAAAGCTTCAGCAATATTTTCGCTAGTTTTTTCTGTATTGTCTTTATATTTTTCCCAAACCTCTTGATCCCAAATTTCCAAACGATTAAATAACCCGGTTATTACGGCTTTCTTTTTTATGTTAGCATATTTTCTCAAATAATCTGGAATAATTATTCTTCCTTGTTTATCAAGCTGTAAATCCATTGCTCCTGCTAACATTAATCTTGAAAATGCTCGAGTATTCGCTTTAGAAATAGAAAGTTTTGAAAGTTTATCAGCTAAATTTTTCCATTCTTCTAAAGTATACAAAAATAAACAATTATCTAATCCTCGAGTAATTACAACACCATCAACTAATTTAGAACGAAATTTAGTTGGAACAGCAACTCTACCTTTTTCATCAATTGTATGAAAATATTCTCCAATAAACATAAAAATAAACAAAAAGTTAAAAGTTATTTCTTGGTTTTTCCACTTTTTTCAAGGTTATCCCCACTTTTATCCACTTTTATCCATCACAATGATATTATACTCCATTTTTTTCCATCGTCCAACACTACAATCTGTGGAAAAAAAATGTATTTTTTATAAAAAAATTCTATACTGAAATGTTTATTACTTTAAAAAAACAAAAAACGCTTTTTTAAAGGTCGAGAAAAAGCATAAATTATTTTTTTATTTTATTTTATTTTTTATAAACTTATGAAAAAAATATCATTTGCAACATTATTTATTTTTATGTTTATGTTTGCTATTACATTTAATGCAATGGCAATAGAACCAACAACAATA
>JBBTVT010000133.1:0-3229 GCA_038078655.1 Patescibacteria group bacterium | reverse complement strand
GCATTAAATGCTCGCAATATCAAAGAAAAGGTCAAAACAAAAATATTAGATACACGTAATGCAAAAAAAGATGTAAAAAAAGAAAAAGTAGTTGATTTAAATTGCGTAAAAACTGCAGTTGAAAAACGTGAAACTGCAATTATTGCAGCGATTGATACATATTCAACATCTGTTAAAGCCTCTTTTGAAGCCAGAAAAACCGCTTTATTAGTTGCTTGGGGCATTACTGATACAAAAGCGCGAAATATTGCTATTAAAAATGCTTTTGCAAAAAACAAAGTAGCAAAAAGAGTGGCGACAAAAATATACAAAAAAGCTCGTTTAATAACTTGGCAACAATTTACAAAAGCGCGTATTGCTTGTAATGCAGAGCCTACTGGCGAAGATATGAGCGTAGACGCAAATTTTAATGATTAAAATTTAGTAAAAATAAAAAACCGGAGATAAAAATATTCCGGTTTTTTATTTTTTAAAAATTATTTTGAGTTAAACCTTTTGAATTTTTTTGACTGTATTTTTTAATATGATATACTACAACTCATAATTTATTTCTTTTATTTTTTTATTTATATTTTTATTTTATGCAACATCCAAAACAAGAAAAAACATTGGTTATCATTAAACCAGATGGTATTCAAAGAACTTTAATTGGCGAAATTATGAAACGCTATGAAAGGATTGGATTTAAACTGATAGCAATAAAAATGCTTATTCCAAGTGAAGAACACATAGAAAAACATTACACCTTGGATCCAAATTGGCGTAGAATCACTGGCGAAAAAACAATAAAAAGTTATAAAGATAAAGGATTAACTCCACCCTCTGAAAATCCGTTAGACATCACGGCTGTAATTTTAGAAAATTTAAAAAAATATATGACCAGCGGGCCAGTAATTGCAATGGTTTGGCAGGGAGCTCACGTAGTTCAAATTATAAGGAAAATAACTGGTGGCACGGAACCATTAACTTCTGACGTTGGTTCAATCCGTGGAGATTTTGTTTTAGATTCTTATCAAATGACAGACGCCGACGGACGAGCAATTAGAAATTTAATTCATGCGTCCGGAAACACAGAAGATGCAGAAAAAGAAATTAATCATTGGTTTAAAAAAGAAGAAATAATAAACTATCGTTTAGTTCAAGAACAAATTTTATACGACATTAACTTAGACGGGATTAAAGAATAATTATAAAAAAATTGGTTCTTCTAGGAATTTTATGGGTAATATTTAATGGGCGTATGCAATACGCCCCTACATACCCATAAAATTACCTAAAAAACCAAATAATTATTATGCAAATAAAAATTTTAGGCATCTCAGGAAGTCCGACTAAAAATGGCAATAATGAAAAAGTAATTAATTATATTTTGGGAATTTTATCTAAGAAAAAATTTGAAGTTAAAAAAATTTTTCTTTCTCAATATAAAATTAATCCTTGTTTATCTTGTTGTATTTGTGATAATTCAAAAAAATGTTCGCAACAAGACGAAATGATAAAATTACTTCCTCTTTTAGAATCTGCTGACGTTATCATTGTTAGCTAGCCCACATTTTTTGGCGGAATTTCTGGACAACTAAAAAGTTTTTTTGACAGAACTATATCATTAAGAAGAAATGGATTTTTATTAAAAAATAAAATTGGCGGAGCGATTGCTATCGGTCATTCAAAAAATGGAGGACAAGAATATGTTATTCAAAACATTCATGCATGGATGCATATTCATGGAATGATTGTTGTTGGCGACAATAATCATTTTGGCGGAATTCTAAAAACTCCGATTGAAAAAGACAAAGAAGGTTTAAGATCAATAAAAAATTTAGCAAATAAAATTTACGAAACCTTAAAAATGTTAAAATAAAAACTTTGCAAAAATTTTCAGAATTAAAAATTAATTTTTAATATCACCATTTTCTACCATAGTAGAAAATGGTTGACATATTTTTTGACTTCGGTATAATTTAGAGGTATAAAAAATATATGATAAAAAATAGATATTTATATTCTTCAATAACTTCTGATCTAAAAAATAAAATGGTTTTTATTGGAGGCCCAAGACAAGTTGGTAAAACTACTTTGGCTCAATATATTGGAATAAATAATTATAAAAAATATAATTATCTTAATTGGGATAATTATGAAGATCGGAAAACAATTTTACAGAGAAAATTCAAAGCAGAATCTTCTTTGATTGTTTTTGATGAAATTCATAAATACAAGCAATGGAAAAATTATCTCAAAGGAGAATTTGATAAAAACAAAGATAAATTCCATATTTTAGTTACAGGTAGCGCTCGTCTTGATTTATATAGAAAAGGAGGCGACTCTTTAATGGGGCGATATCATTACTATCGGCTTCATCCTTTTTCTTTGGCTGAAGTATTGGAAATAAAACCCGATATAAAAATATTTAAAAAATTAGTTTTTCCTGATTTGAAAAAAAATACAGAAAAAACATTTACAAATTTATTTGCTTTCGGCGGGTTTCCAGAAATTTTTATTAAAAAGAATCATAAAGAGTTGCGTCGTTTTCATAATGAACGTTTAGATAGATTAATTAAAGAGGATGTTCGAGACATTGAACAAATTCGCGATTTGTCATCCTTGCAAATATTAGGGGAAATTTTGCCGGAAAAAGTTGGATCGCTTTTTTCATTAAATGCTTTACGGGAGGATTTACAGGTTACTCATAAAACAATTTCTTTATGGATAGATATTTTAGAGAGATTTTATTATCATTTTAGAATTTATCCATTTTTTTTTAAAACTATTAGGTCATTACGCAAAGAACCAAAAATATATTTATGGGATTGGTCGCAAGTAAAAAATGAAGGCAATAAATTTGAAAATATGATTGCTTCTCATTTGTTAAAAATGTCTCATTTTTTATATGATGTTGAAGGATATAAAGCTGAGTTGTATTTTTTACGCGATAAAGAAGGAAGAGAGGTTGATTTTTTAATAACAATAGACAAAAAACCGTGGATGGCAATTGAAGTCAAATTGTCTGAAGAAAAACCATCAAACCATTTAAAATATTTTGTTAAAAAATTAAATATTCCGTTTGCTTATCAAGTTGTAAAACAATCAAAGATTGATTTTTGGCAGGATAATATTCGGATAATCAGCGCTGATAAATTTTTAACAGGTTTGATTTGAGTTTAAAATTTTTGTTAACAACACAATAATTAGGTTCCTCAGACAATTCTGTGGGTATGTAGGGGCGACC
>JBBTVT010000132.1:0-1074 GCA_038078655.1 Patescibacteria group bacterium | reverse complement strand
CCAGCGCCAGCAATAGAACCAACACCAACAACCACAACAGAATCTGCGCCAGTCGCAGAATCAACTCCGGCCGAGGAATCGGCTTCAGTGTCGCCATCCGAATAAATATCGGAGGCCCCACTCAATACCGTTCGGAATTATATTTAGGAAGTCCGACTTCCGACGGTTATAAATCGTCCGCTGATCATCTATAGAGAACCCAATTTTTTGTTTGACAAAATTTTTTTTATTTATACAATTAAAATGCAAAATTAAATTTTAATTTAAAAAATTTATGATAGAAAAAATAGCAAATACTAAAACTAAGTTAATGAATATAACAAGTCAAGAATTTAAAAAAATACTTCAAGAGAGTTTAAAAAAATTTGCTACTAAAGAAGATTTAAAAAAATTTGCTACTAAAGAAGATTTAGAAAAAATAGAACAAAAAATAGAAGAAAAAATTTCTTTATTGCAAAGTAGTTTTATTTTTGAAATTAAAGAAATAAAAAATGAAATATCTAAATTAGAGCAAAGAATTGATAGCATGTATAATTTATTAGATGGATTTATTAGTAATATTTTAAAATTAGATGAAGAATTTACTTTTATAAAAGTTCAAATGAGTAGATTAGAAAAAGAAATGGATGAAGTAAAACAAAAAATTTTAAGAGTTACTTGTCCTGAATGGGCAAAGAAAAAAGGTCTATAAAAAAACTAACGGAGCCTAATGCTTTGAAGTTGAATCTCTAAACATATTCCAAACATATAAAAAGTTGGCGTTTAATACTTAAAATTACCGTCGGAAGTCGGACTTCCGACGGTTAGAATAATAAAAATTAAAATTGTTGTTGTAGGTGCGCGGCTTGCCCGCGCCCAGGGCGACCGCAAGGGTCGCCCCTACGAAATTATTTTAAATTAAAATTTTAAAATCATTATCTACCCACAGAATTGTCTGAAGAACCATAATGTATAAAACATTTATTTACTAACGGTTATTGGTAAAAATTATTTAGCACATTCTGTCATTTCGACTGGAACGAGCGAAATGGAGAAATCTAAAAAAATCAAAATTAAAAAATCAAAAATCAAAAT
>JBBTVT010000131.1:0-1940 GCA_038078655.1 Patescibacteria group bacterium | reverse complement strand
TTTATAATTGTCCAAGCGCGAGTTTCTTGAGGTCCTGAAGTAAAAAAAGTAATTAAATTAAGCAACTCATAACTGGCTTTGATTAATTGATCAAGGCCAGTATTTTTTATTTTTAATTCTTTAATGTATTCTTCGGCATCTTCTTTAGATAAGTCAGCCAATTCAGCTTCTAATCTTGCGCAAATTTGTATTTCATTGTTTTTTTCTAAAGCATTGGATATTTTTTTTTCATCAACATTAAACACATAAATCATTGGTTTTAATGTAAGTAAATTTAATTCTTTAATTAAATCTTTTTCTCCTTCTAAAAATTCAATTGCTGATGCAAATTTTTCCTGTTCAAGATTGTTTTTTATTTTTTCTAACACCTCAACTGTTTTTACTAAAATTTTATCCGCACTTCTTTTATTCTGTCGTATCAAATCCCCTAACCTTTTTTCTACAATATTTAAATCTGCTAAAACTAATTCTAAATTAATCACATCAATATCAGACTGCGATGCAACATCTTTAAAGTTTTTTACCACGTGAATAATAGCGTCTACTTCTTTAATATGAGAAAGAAATTTATTACCCAATCCCTCACCCTTTGAAGCTCCTTTTACTAAACCGGCAATATCTACAAATTTAATAGCCGTTGGAATAATTTTAATTGACTGTGAAACCAAAGCCAATTTTTCCAAACGTTCATCTGGCACCTCAACAATTCCAACATTAGGTTCTATTGTACAAAAAGGATAGTCAGCAATATCAACCTGCCTTTTTGTTAGCGCTTTAAATAACGTTGATTTGCCCACATTAGGCAAACCAACAATTCCAATTTTTAGCATAATTAATGTTTCTCACAATATATATCCCAATCCCATGATAAATTATTTATCACAGGAATATTAGAAATTATTTTATCATCAATGGTTTTTAAAATTTTAATAATTTTTTTATTGCCAATATATTTTTTCTTTGTAAATTTGGATTTTAATACAATATAATTAGTATAAATTTTTCTTAAAAAATGAACTGGAACAATTTTAATATTTTTAAAAGATGGGGCTAATAATTTCTTAATTTTATTTTTAGAAAATCCAAATGTTATATCATCCGCCAAAGAAATAGGTTTATTATTTTTTTTACGCAAAACTTTTCGAATGATTTGATAAATTGGATAAAAAAAATAATATTGCCATGAAGCAGGCTCTCTTAGAATTAACAACTGTCCCCCATGTTTTAAAACTCTGCACATTTCAGAAATAGCTAAAAATGGATTAGGTAAATGATGCAAAGAAGCAACCATAAATATTGCGTCTATTGTTTCGTTTTTAAACGGTAATTTTTCCGCGTCAATGATCGCATAAATTCCATTTTTAACATTGTTCTTTTCTATTACTTGTTTTACTTTAGCCACTGAACCTTCAGCGATGTCCGACTCTATCACGAAATATCCTTCTTCCATTAATTTCAAAGCGAATCTCCCATTCCCACCGCCTAATTCTAAAAAAATAGAATCTTTTTTATTAAATTTTCTTAACGGATTGATAATTTGACTTTCTTCGTCCGATAAAAATAAAATTTCTTTCTCTTTGAAATCCTCTGCTCTAATAGAATATGTTTCCATTTCAATATTTTTAATTTTATTATTTGTCTCGCTCAAATTAAGACAATTATAAATCCCGTTATTATTTTGAGAATATGAATGTAAAAAAAGTTCTTCAATATTAAACATAAATCAATCTAATTAAAATTAGTTATTAAATATTGTTTGATCAATTTCTACCCATTCATTTGTTTCCTTGTCTTGTCGATAAGCCTTTAAATAACTACTTGTTTCAGTATCAGAATAAATATAATTTACCATCATCTGCCCGCCAGCCCTGTTAGAATGTTGCGTTTTTTTGCCTATTACTCTAGGTTGAATAACGAATTCTAACCTAATAATTCCTAAT
>JBBTVT010000130.1:0-7619 GCA_038078655.1 Patescibacteria group bacterium | reverse complement strand
TTTTAAATTGTCAAAGGGACTTATTAGACAGCCTGTACAGTCGAAATGACAGAATGTGTCATCCCGAGCGAATGAGCGTAGCGAATGAGTCGAGGGATCCCTTTAGAAAATGAAAAATGTAAATATCAAATAAACAAAAATTTTTAAAAGAAATTTTTACAATTTTTAATTTTATAATTTTTAAATAATTTTTAATGATTTAATTTTTAAATTTGAAATTTGCAATTTAATTTTTCATTTTGCATTTTGATTTGTCATTTTGATTTTTGATTTTTTAATTTTGATTTTTTTAGATTTTTCCATTTCGCTCGCTTCAGTCAAAATAACATCTTAAGTTAAATAATTTTTGCCAAAGTTTAAATTAAACTAATTTTGGGTTTAGGATTTTAATTTTTACTTATTTTATGTCTAAATTTGTTCATCCAGCGCGTTCTTTTCAAGCGCATCAATTAAAAGAGAATAAAAAAAACGATAATAAAAATAGCAATATTTTAATAAGGGTTGTTGTTATTTCTCTTGTCGTTGGATTGGTAGGTGGAATATTGGGTCAGGTTGGAACAAATTATTTAAACAAAAAGGATTTGTTGTCAATTATAGAACAATCCAAGCAAAATTTTTTTACTGAAAAACAAACGATGACGGAGAAAAAAGAAGTGATTATTACGCAAAATGAAAAAGTTGAACAATTAATTTCTGAATTAGCCCCAACAGTCGTTGGTATTTATAAAAAAAAGGAGGGACAAGCAATAAAAAATTTTATAGACCAAATATACTCCAAAGAGGATCTGGTTGGTAGTGGATTTATTATAACCAACGATGGCTGGATTATAAGTAATAATCAAGTTATAAAGGATTCAATAGAAAAATATGAGATAGTTACTTTTAATGGCAAAGTTCAAAAAATTGAAAATTTAATTGAAGATCCTTTAACTGGAATTATTTTTTTAAAAATTAAAACGTCAGACAATTTAATTTCTGTAAAATTAGCTGATTGGGATAAAATAAAATTGGGGCAGACAGTTTTATTTTTAAATAAAATAGGATTTTTGAATCAGAAATTTATTTTAAGTAATATTGCCAATCTAAATTTTAAAAATGAGGCTCTTTCTTCAAGCGAAAAAATAGATAAATATATTTTAATTCAAGATAAAGTAGAATTTAATTATAATGGCAGTCCCCTATTTAATTTAAAGGGTGAGGTTGTAGGAATTATGGCTGGTTTTCCTTCAAAAAATTTGACAATGGCAATCAATATTAATTATTTCAAAAATATTATTAATAAAGCAATAAAGACAAATAAAATAAATAAACCATATTTGGGAGTGCATTATGTAGATTTAAATAATACATCCAATAGATTTGGTCAGAACGGAGCGTTAATAATTGGAGATTTTGAAAAACAAATTTTTGCCATAGAAAAAAATAGTCCTGCTGTAGGCAAATTAAAAGAAGGAGATATCATTGTGAAGGTAGAGAATGAAGAGATTGGCGAGAAAAACAGTTTAACCAGTTTGATTAATGAATATCAACCAAACCAGAATATTAAGTTAACACTTATTAGAGCCGGGAAAGAAATGGAAATAGAGGTAAGGTTAGAAAAAATGTAAAATTGTTATTGTAGGGGCGCGGGTTGCCCGCGCCCAGGGCGACCGTTGCGGTCGCCATTGTTATGTTCAAATCGTACCGTCGGAAGTCGGACTTCCGACAGTTGAAATAATAAAAATAAAATTGTTGTTGTAGGGGCGCGGGCAACCCGCGCCCAAGGCGACCGCAACGGTCGCCCCTACAAAATTATTTTGAATTTAATAAATAGGTGTATATGTAACCTTTTATTTCTTTTATCGTCTTATTAAATAGAAAGATGTTTAAAATTAGAGAAAAATTTATTTTGTGGAAGATTTATCAGGGCAAGATTGACGTTTTTGAAGAAATTTATGATTATTATGCGCCGAAGATTTATAGATTTGTTTATTTTAGAGTCTCGTCCGTTGAGGATGCAGAGGATTTAGTGAGTCAAATTTTTATTAAATTATTAAAAAGTTTGACTCGAGAAAGTGGGCGAGAGGTGAATAATTTACAGGCTTTTATTTATAGCATAGCTCGAAACTTGGTGACAGATTTTTACCGTCAAAAGAAAATAGTGATTGCGTTTGATGACAAAATAAAGAATGAATTAATAGACAGTAAAAGATCAATTGAAAATTTAAATCTATCAATTGATTTTTCAATAGAAATAAACAATACAATGCAGGCCGTGAAAGGATTAGAAGACAATTGTCAAGAAATTATTATTTTACGTTTTGTGAATGATCTATCTATTAAAGAGATTGCAATAATTTTAGGGAAGTCGTCAGGTAGCATAAAAGTTTCTTTGCATAGAGCAATAAAAAAGTTACGGACAATTATAAATAATAATTTATAGCTATAATTTTTGCCTATTTTATGAATTTAATTCAAAAACTTAAAAATTTAAAAAATATTCAACCTTCTCAAGAATGGTTGCGAGAAACCAGAGAGGTTTTTTTAATACAAGCAAAAAAGGATTTTGTTAAGAACAAAGAAGAAAAAACTAATTTTAGTTTTGCTTTTTTGACGTCGCATTTACGAACAGCGACCGTGTTGGGATCTATCGTCGTGTTGCTTTTTGGAAGTTCAGCTTTTGCGGTTAACGTTACAAAGGATACTTTGCCTGGAGATTTTTTGTATGTGATCAAACTTAATTTAGAAAAAACAGAGAAAATTTTAACCAATGATAAAGAAAAAAAAGTAAAATTGGCTATAAAATCTAGCGGGGAACGTTTGAAGGAATTAAAAAAATTATCTCATTCTAAATCTTTAGTTGAAGGTGAAAAAAATACAAATATAAAAGTAGCGACTCAAAAAATGGATGAAGGAATTAAAGAAATCCAGACTTCTTTGAATAATTTAAAGGAAGAGTCTAATCCTAATGTGACAGTAAAAACAGCTAAAATAGTGGATGAACAAGTAGCGCAATACAGGAAAGAATTATCACAAACAAAAGAAGAATCTAATCCAGCAATCAAAAAAGAGATTGAAAAAGTATTGGATTCTGTAGAAAAGACAAATTCGCAGGCGTTTCAAACAATTATGGATGAGCATAAAAAGATTAAAGAAGATGTTGCGTTAAAAAAAGAGGCGACAGATATTATTGAAAATAAAATTAAGCAAACTGAGGAAAAAATTGAAGAAGTCAAAACAAAGGCGGATGAATTGACTAAGGTTTCTCAAAAACAAGAATTAATAATAAATGAACAGGGCGGTGGAGAAATAGATAAAATTGATTTTCAAAGAAATGAGGAAAATTTTGAATTAAAGAAACAAACAGATATTAAAATAACAAAACAAGAGAATGAAATATTGCAGAAAGAAGATGTAAAAGCAGTAGAGCAAAAGAATGAAATGCAAAAAGAACAAGAAGTTAAAACAATAAAACAAGATGATGGAATGTCGCAAAGAGAAGATGTTTCAAAAATAGAAATAAAAAATATAGAATTAAAAGAGCAAAATATTAAAGAAACAAAGCAAGATGACGAAATATTACAAGGGAAAGATGTATCAAAAATAGAAGCTGCTGAGTCTAAAAAACAAGAGGATATAAAGGCGATTGGGGTTCAAATTAAAGAAAATAAAGAAACCAGCAAAGAAGTTATTAAGGGAGCGAATAAAGCAGAGGAAGTTTTAAAAGAAGTAAAAGAGTCATTAAAACAAAAAGATTCAGAGAAAATTGATTTAAATATTATTGCAGACAAGGTAAAGGTGAGTAAGGAATTGGTTAATATAGCTGAAAAAATAGCGGATAAAGCAATTCAATTAAAGGCGCAATAGTTATAAAGCGTAAGATTTTGACATTTTTAAAAAAATTCGTATTCTAAACATAGATTTAAACCTGTTAATTAGTAAATTTTAAATTTAATAATTAAGGGTTTAACTGTGTGTTTAACACACAAATTAAGTGGTTTTTATAAAAAACCGAAAGGTCGATTCCACTGTTGGAAATTTTTTATAAAGCTACTTTTATAATTTTAATTTACTTTAGTTTATAAAATTAATAATTATATTAATTGACATAAATTAAACGGAGAAAATAATATTATGAATATTAAAAAAATTACAGGAATAGCGATGGTTGCAATGTTTGCATTAGCCATTACTATGCCTGTCGTTGCGGCAGAAACAATTTCTGATGGCAGTTTGATAAAAGTTGCCAGTGACGCAAAGGTTTATTTAGTAACAGGAAATAAAATTGGGCACATTGTTTCCCCAAGAGTTTCCTCATCTTATGGTTCATATAAGAACATTAAGGTTGTTGCTAGTTTAGCAGAATATGAAGTCGGGGAAGTTGTTACAAAAGTAATGAATGGAACCTTGGTTCAATCTGCAACAGACACAACTGTTTATGTTGTTACTGATGGTAAAAAACAACATATTACAGGGATGACAGCTTTTAAAGGATTAGGTTATCAAATAAAAAATATTATTAAATTGATAGCTGCACAAATGGCACTTTATACTGAAGGTAATGCAATCACTACAACTTCAACTCATCCAGAAGGTTCTTTAGTTAAATCAACCGATGGGAAGATTTATGTAGTTGAAGCAGGAAAGAAAAGAGCTATTAGTGGTCCAACAGCTTTTAGATTAAATAATTTTTTAGAAAAAAATATTTTAGTTATTCCAGTTGCTACAATGGCAAAATATGCTGATGGTGAAGTAGTTTCTGGTAAAATTGTTGCAAAAGTAGAAGAAACTAAAAAAGAAGAAGTTAAATCTGGCTTAACAGTAGCTTTAGCTGCTACTACCCCAGTAAGCGTAAGTATTATTAATAGTCAAGCAACAGCAGGTCTTTTGGACGTTACTTTTACTGGAACTGGAACAGTTAATTCTGTTACTTTAAAACGTTCTGGTAATTCAGGTCAAAATACACTTACAAATGTTTATCTTTATGATGGCGTAACAAGATTAACCGATGGATATTCATTTAATAATAATGGAGAAATTGTAATGAACAATCTTAATCTTGCTGTAAGTGGTTCAAAAACCGTTTCTGTTAAAGCAGATGTTTCAAGCACTGCAACAGCAAATGCTTCTTCAATTGCAATTGCTTTGACAAGTTTTTCCTCTGGTACAACAGTTAATACTGTAAATGTTGTTGGGAATACAATGACAATTGCAGTTGGCGATCTTGCAACAGCTTCTTTTGCTCCTAATACTGTTGCAGCTACTTCTGTTAATGCTGGAGTTTCTGCTTACACTTTTTGGTCAGCACCTATTCAAGTGAATACTCGTGCCCTTACATTAAAAAGTGTGGCATTTAGAATGATTGGCTCAGCACCTTCAGATGCTCTTTCAAATATTAAGCTTACTATTGATAGCGTTGATACAACCAAAGTAGGTGTAGTAACAAATATTCAAGGAACAACCTATGTAGTTTTTGATTTGACTGGAGCAGCACAAACCCTTTCAACTGGTTCACATACTCTTGATGTGCGTGCAAAAATAGATAAAGGTTCAAGCCGAACAGTGCAACTTTCTCTCCAACAAGCTGCTGATTTAATGATTACAGATCCTCAAGCTGGAGTAAATGTGGCTGTTAGTGGAATTATGCCTAATAATGCAGGAACAATTACTATTAATGCTGGTTCTTTATCAGCAAGTATAGATTCTACATTTAATGCTATGACCACTACTGTTGGTGGCGCATCAAATGTTGCTATTGCTAAATATAAAGTTCATGCATATGGTGAAAATGTGAAAATTTCATCAATTCAAGTTTTGCCAGTTTTAACCGGAACGACCCCAGCTGCCGCAGGACTTGACAACGTAACTTTATATTATAATGGTTCACAGATTACACAACAAGATTGGACTTCTGGAGCTTTAACTTTTTCATTAGGTTCGCAAGTAATTGTAGATGCAGGAACAGATGGTATTATTGAAATTCGTTCAGACATTAAAACAAATGCAGCTGTAAATTATACAGCAGGAGATGTTTCTGTCAATTTAGTTGTTGGCACGTCAAATGCGCAAGGAGAAAGTTCATTTACTTTAATTAATACTCCAGCTGTAGCAGGTAATGCTCTTACCGTTCAAATTGGTAATCTTGCTACATCAAAGAATACCAGTTACGCGAATCAGAATGTTAATGCTAATACTGTAGGTGTAAAAATTGGTTCATTTAGAATGCAAAATCAAAGTTCATCTGAATCAGTTCGTATAACAAATCTTAGAGTTGATTTATCTGGTACTGCGGCATTAACTAATTTTACTAATTTAAAGATTTCAGAAGTTGCAGATCCAATACAGCCACAAATAGCAAACAATTTTTCTGTTGATTTTACACTTGCTCCAGCAGCAAATAAAACAATTGATGTTTTTGCTGACACTGGTGTAGCTATCACAGGAAATATCGTATCTGCTCTTACTGTTTCATCTCGAGGTGTAACAAGTGGAGTTATTGCAACTAGCGCAGTAATTACTGGTCAAACTGCTACTTTAGCAGTTGGTACTATTGGTACAATTCCTACAGCAACTTCTTCGTCAACCGTTGCTCAATTAATTGCCGCTGCCAATGGTGGCGCGTTAGATGCTACAAAAGCAGTATATAATTTTACTTCAACAGGCGCAGCATCAACTATTACTGAGCTTAAATTTGCTGTAACAGGTGAGGGTACTGTTGATAAAGTTAAAGTTGGTAGCGTAGAAGCTTTTATAAATACTGGAATTGCATATTTAACCGGGCTTAATTTATTAGTTCCAGTTGGTGGCGACGGTCTTAATCAAGAAGTAAGTGTATCTTACACAACAGTTGGTGAAGGTGGAATTGCTTCTACAACAAATTCTGCAATTACACTTACTTATGTTAAGTACACAAGTGGTAATACAACTACCGCCTTTGTTCCATCAGTCGTAGCTCCTACAATGATACTTGTTGGTTCAAAGCCTGAATTTACTGTTATAGATTCTGCAGAAACTTTAATTAATGGCTTAGTTAAAATTGCAGAAATTACAGTTAAAGCAGATGCAAAAGGTAGTATCAAAATTGGTAAATTACCAATTTCTGTTACTTCAACTGGTGTAGCCGCTGTAGCTACTGGAGCAAATAATATTATTGTTAAAGATACTAGCGAAGTAGTTGTTCCTACAACAAATACTGGTCTTGCAGTTGCTGCAGGAGGAACAGGCGTAGACACAATTATCTTTGGCACAACAACTGCGACAAGTTATTCAGTTGCGGCTGGAGCATCAAAGACATTCCGTATCTACACTACTCCATCTTTAGTAGGCGGTGCTGTTGGTACAACATCTCTTTCAACAAAACTTGGCGTAAATACTTTAGTTGAATGGTATGATGTTGCTGGTAATAATGCTGCTCTTATTAATGCATCAAAAGTATTTAACTATCCAACAAATACTTCAGTTATAACTAATTAATTTTAGTTACATAGTTTTCTTTAAATAATGCGATAAAGGTATTATTTTAAAGACAAAATCCTCCCGATTTATTTCGGGAGGATTTTTGTTTTGTTTATTTTAGAGGTCGAACCTCCGAAATATTTTGTAGGGGCGCGGGCAACCCGCGCCCCTACAATAACAATTTT
>JBBTVT010000129.1:1312-14598 GCA_038078655.1 Patescibacteria group bacterium | reverse complement strand
GGGCGACCGCAACGGTCGCCCCTACGAAATTATTTATTTAAAATTATTTATTGTTTGAGCAATTGCTTTTGATACATTAACATCTAAAATTTCTGGAAGTATTTTATTCACATTTAGTTCATCTTTTTTTAAAAAATTTGCCAACGTTTCAGCTGTGGCAATCTTAATCTCATCTGTAATAATTTTAATCTTATTATCTAATACGCCTCTAAATAATCCAGGAAAAACCAAGGCGTTATTAATCTGATTAGAAAAATCACTTCTTCCAGTAGCTATAATATAAGCTCCGGCTTTTTTAGCTAACTGCGGCATAATTTCTGGAATTGGATTAGCCATAGCAAAAATAATTGGTTTATCTGACATCTCTTTAATTAATTCTGGCTGTAATATATTTGGTGCCGAGACTCCAATAAAAACATCAGCATTTTTTAAAGATTCTTTTAAATCACCCACAACATTTTCTGGATTTGTTGTTAAACATATTTTTCTTTTTACTTCGTTTAAGTCAGTACGATTTTTATGGATGATCCCCTGCGAATCAACTAAGATAATATTTTTTACACCATATTGATGCAACAATTTAGTTATTGCAATGCCAGCAGATCCCGCGCCAGAAATAACAACTTTGATTTTTTCTTTTTGTTTTTTAACCAACTTTAAACTATTAATTAATGCCGCTAAAACGACAACTGCTGTTCCGTGTTGGTCATCGTGAAAAACAGGAATATCTAATTCTTTAATAAGTCTTTCTTCTATTTCAAAACATCTGGGAGCTGAAATATCTTCTAGATTAATTCCTCCAAAACCAGGTGAAATGTTTTTTACTGTTTTAATAATTTCCTCTACATCTTGAGTCGCCAAAACAATCGGATAAGCGTCAACGTTTCCAAATTCTTTAAATAACAACGCCTTTCCCTCCATTACTGGCAATGCTCCATAAGGACCAATATTACCCAATCCTAATACGGCCGAACCGTCCGAAACAATTGCTACCGCATTTCCCTTGATTGAATAATCATATGCTGCGATATTATTTTGAGCTAACAACATTGATACTGCGGCAACACCCGGAGTATAAGCAACGCTCAAATCGTTTTTGGTTTTTAATTTTCCAAATTTATTTTTTATTTGAATCTTGCCATGAAACTTTAAATGTCGTTTTAATGATTCTTTATTATAATCCATAAATTAAATAATTTTTAAAAAATATCGCTTGCCTTTTTGAAGTACGCTACCGCTATTAATTATTTTTTCCATTGATTCAACTATTTCGCCATCTATTTTAATTCCTTTTTGATCAATCAAGCGACGCGCCTCGCTTTTACTGCTGACGCATTTGCTTAAAATTAAAATCTCTGCAATGTTTTTATTTGCCAATTTCATTTCTGGCATTTGAATAAAAATTTCTTTTTTTTGAAACACATCAATAAAATATTTTTCAGCATTTATTGCATTTACTTCTCCCCAATATATTTTTGTAATCTCATTTGCCAATTTCATTTTAATGTCCCGAGGATTGACCAATCCACCTTTTAACTGTTTTTTATATTCCTCAATTTGTTCCATTGAAATACGTGTGCAATGGACAAAATAATCAACCATTAATTCGTCGGATAAACTCATTATTTTGCCAAACATATCATTTGGTTGATCAAAAATATTTATCGTATTTCCCCAGCTAGAACTCATTTTCCTTTTGTCTGTACCTAAAATCAAATTTAACATTATTATGTCTTGAGGTTGTTGGTTATAATTTTTTTGAAGCATTCTACCTGCTAACAAATTAAACCGTTGATCGGTGCCACCAATTTCTAAGTCTGCTTTTACCGCCACACTATCGTACCCCTGCATTAATGGATACAATACCTCTCGCAAAGAAATTCGCTTACCAATCGTTAAACGTTTCTTAATGTTTTCTCTATTAATAAATTCAGCCAAAGAAAATGTATCTGCTTGTTTTCCAATCTCAGCATACCCAAGTTTTGCCAACCATTGTGAATTAAAATGTATTTCTGTTTTTTTTATGTCTAAAATTTTTCCTGTCTGATCAATGTAAGTTTCCATATTTTGTTGTACATCTTTATCTAAAAGCATTGGTCGCTCACTTTCTTTATCTGAAGTATCGCCGATTGTGCCAGTAAAATCACCGACAATAAAAATTATTTGATGCCCTAATTGTTGAAAATCCCTTAATTTTAATAATGGCACAGCTCGTCCCAAATGAATATTTGGACTAGTAGGATCAATGCCAAATTTAATCCTTAATTTTTCACCCGACAAAAGCCGTTTTTCTAAATGATTGTAATCAATCACTTCGTTAACGCCTCGCATTAACAATTCTTTAATTTGTTTTTTGTTAATATTAGTTTTCATATTTTTTATAGAGTAAAAATGACCATAAATATTATGGCCATTTTTAAAAATTTATCAAATTTACTTACAAAAAACTAAGCTGAGGCTAAAAATGCAACAATTAATAACGCGACAATATTTAAAACTTTTATCATTGGATTAATGGCTGGTCCCACAGTATCTTTATAAGGATCGCCAACAGTATCTCCTGTAATCGCGGCTTGATGAGCTAAAGAACCCTTGCCACCAAAATTTCCTTCTTCAATATATTTTTTAGCATTATCCCAAGCGCCACCACCAGATGTCATAGAAATTGCAACAAAAATTCCAGTAACAATGCTACCTACTAACATTCCCCCTAAAACAACTGGTCCTAAAAAAATACCCACAACAATTGGCGCTATCACTGGAATTAAAGCAGGCACAATCATTTCTCGCAAAGCTCCCTTAGTAACAATATCTACACATTGTCCATAATCTGGCTTGCTTGTTTTTTCCATAATTCCAGGGATTTCTTTAAATTGCCTTCGCACTTCTACTACTACTTTTCCAGCTACACGCCCCACAGCTTCCATACAACGAGCCCCAAACAAATATGGCAATATTCCTCCAATAAACAATCCAATCAAAACATTTGGTTCCCCAATAGAAAAAATAAATTGTCGCACTATAAAATCGTAAGGTATTTTAAGTTCATGCATAGAACGCTCTACATTAATTTCTTGAACATAAGAAGCAAACAAAACAACAGCTGCCAAACCTGCCGAACCGATAGCGTACCCCTTTGTAATTGCCTTTGTTGTATTTCCTACAGCATCTAATGGATCAGTTATATCTCTTACTTCTTTTGGCAACTCTGCCATTTCAGCAATTCCTCCGGCATTGTCTGTTACAGGACCGAAAGAATCAATTGCAACAATAATAGCTGTCATTGAAAGCATTGACACGCAAGCCACAGCAACACCATAAATTCCAGATATACCATTAGTGGCAGCCGTATAATAAGAAAGAAGAATTCCTACACAAATTGTAATTACTGGCCATGCCGTTGATTTCATTGAAACAGCTAATCCAGCAATCACATTTGTTGCATGCCCTGTTTCTGATGCTTGAGCAATAGATCTTACTGGTTTATATTTTGTTGAAGTAAAATAATTTGTAATAACAACTAATGCGCCAGTAACAATTAATCCAACGATGGAACACAAATAAATACTTACCATTCTTGATGTAGGAATATCTTCGGAAGTAAAAAATAATTGGGTAACAAATAAAAATAAAAATGCAGAAATAACTCCGCTTACAATTAGCCCTTTATAAAGAGCGCCCATAATGTTTGGCTTTTTTTTGTTTAATTTCACAAAAAGAGAACCCACAATTGACGCCAACAAAGAAACTCCGCATAAAATTAACGGATATAATATAAAATTTAAAATTCCAGGATATAATAAATTTCCCAATAACATTGTAGCAATTATTGTTACGGCATATGTTTCAAATAAATCAGCTGCCATTCCAGCACAATCACCTACGTTATCGCCAACATTATCAGCAATTACTGCTGGGTTTCTTGGATCATCTTCTGGAATTCCTTGTTCAATTTTACCAACTAAATCCGCTCCAACATCGGCTGCCTTTGTATAAATTCCACCACCAATTCGAGCAAAAATAGAAATTAAACTGCCGCCAAACCCCAAACCAATAAGAGCATATAAATCCCTAAATATAGCATAAAAACCTACTACGCCTAACAACCCTAGCCCTGCAACTAAAAATCCAGTAATTGCTCCACTTTTAAATGCAACGTCCAATGCCTTGCCTAATCCACTTTTTGCCGCTTCACAAGTTCTTACATTGGCTCTAACGGAAACATTCATTCCGATATAACCAGCTAAACCAGAAAGAATAGCTCCAACTAAAAAACCAATAGCAACCTTGTATCCCATTAACAACATAAGAAGAATAGCTATTATAATTGTGACAATCCCAATCGTTTTGTATTGTCTATTTAAAAATGCCTTTGCTCCAGCCTGAATAGCTTGGGCAATACTTTGCATTTTTTCATTACCTGCTGGCTGTTTTAAAATCCACAAAGTAAGAATGATGCTATAAATAATAGCAATTACTGCGCAAAAAAGCGCAATTGTAATTGAACTTTCAAACATAAAATGAAAAATAAAAAAATAAATATAATTCCGCCAAAGGCGGATCTTTTTTTTGCTGAAGGCATGACGCCGTAAGCGGAAAAAAATATTTAAAAATTTTTATGAAAATAATTTATTTTGTTTCTTTCTCTTCTTTTTCTTCTTCCTTTTGAGCAAAAATATCAATTTTCCAACCAGTTAATTTAGCAGCCAATCGCACATTTTGCCCATCCTTTCCAATCGCCAAAGACAATTGATCCTCTCTGGTAAAAGTTGTTGCTTTTTTATTTTCTTCATCTATTTCAATTTTTAAAATTTTAGCTGGCGATAAAGCATTGCAAATAAATTTAGCAATATCTTTATTATATTCAATAACATCAATTTTTTCTCCGCCCAATTCTGAAATAATCGTTTGGATTCGTATTCCTCTTTGCCCGATACAAGAACCTACAGGATCAATATTTTTTTCATTAGTAAAAACAGCTATTTTTGAACGAGATCCAGCCTCGCGAGCAATTGCTTTAATTTCTACTACTCCTGTAGAAATTTCTGGAACTTCTAACGCAAATAATTCTTTGATTAATTCTTTATGAGTTCGAGAAACAATAATTCTTGGGCCCTTTGTTTCCTTTTCAACGCTCATAACAAAAACTTTTGATCGTTGCCCCATATGATATTGTTCAAAAAAAATTTGCTCCTCAACAGGCAATAAAGCAACGGCACGCCCCAAATCAATTAATATGTTTCTTCCTTCAAAACGCTGGACAATTCCATTCATTACTGTTCCTTCTTTTTTCTTGTATTCCTCAAAAATAACTTCTCGCTCCATTTCTCTTAAATTTTGAACAATTACTTGTTTAGCTGTTTGCGCAGCTATTCTACCAAAATCATGCGAAATTTCCAATTCACTTCTAATTTCATCTCCAATTTTTACACCTTTTTTTATTTTTTTGGCTTCTTTTAAAATAATATCGGTCTTTGGATTAAATTTTTTTCTTTGTGAATCTTCCTCTAATTCTTCTGTTTCCTCTGATTCTTTTTTGGCGTCATTCTCTACAACAATTTTAACATCAAATACCTTAATATCGCCAGTTTCAACATTAAACTTGGTTTTAATGTTTTGTCCAATCTGACCAAAATCTTTTCTAAAAGCAGCAGCCAAAGCAATTTCAATAGCCTCAACAACTTTTTCCATTGGAATATTTTTTTCATCACAGATTTGTTTTATTGCAACTAAAATTTGAGAAGACATAATTTAAAATTAAGAATAAAAAATTAAAATGCATCTGGAATATGTTTAATGTTGGCTTTTTGTGTTAATTGATTTATTTCAACGCTAACAACGTCAAAACGATAATTTTCAGAAAATATTTTTTCTTTAACTAAATAATTTTGAGCAGCCATTCTAATTTTGTTTTGTTTTCTAGAATCAACTGACTCCTCTGGGTAACCAAAATTATGGTTTGTCCTTGTTTTTACTTCAATAAAAATAATTTGATCTTTTTCTCGCGCAATTAAATCTATTTCTCCAACACGACTGTTGTAATTTTGTTTTATAATTTTATAACCTTGTTTTTTTAAATATTTTTTAGCTAATTCTTCTCCTAAATTTCCAGTTTTTCTTTTTTGAGTAATATTATCCTTTTTTAAAAATAATCCCATAATGATAATTACCCGCCTTAAAATTTTTTTCTTTTTTAAAATTATTTTCTTGCGCAATTTTTTCTACTGTTTCAATTGAGATTCTATCTTCTACCTTAGGACCAAAAGGAATTTCTGTTTGCTCCCATTCCACGATCAAAGCTTTTCCATCTTTTTTTAAAATTCTATTGGCTTCTTTAAATAAAATGGATGAATTTTTTAATTGATGAACAATATTAATTAATAATACAACATCTAATTCTTTATCTTTAATTTTTGTTCCATTATAATTTTGAAGATTCGCTTGAATTGTCTTTATATTAAATATCTTTTCCATACGAGCCTTACTTTCAACGCTCTGTAAGGCGGGTTTTAAAATATCAACAGCATAAACGGTTCCATCCTTTCCAACCATTTTTGCTGACTGCAAAGTAAAATAACCAGATCTTCCGCAACCCAAATCACCAACAATCATATTTTGTTTTAAACCTACCTTTTTTAAAATCTCTTGGATATCTAATAATGCATTTCCAGAAGCAATTTTTAAAAACATAAAAAAGTTAAAATTTATTGAAAAGTATTATTTATAATATCTTAAAATTTTCAACTTGTCAAAAAAATGCACTGACTTGTCGTGGCAATATGATAATGTCTTGTCTGTTAACTTTTGTGTAATAATGTTTAGATTAAATTTTATTTATTTACTATAAGTCAATATAGTACTCATAGAAATTTATAAAATTTTAAAGAAATTCTAAATATTATTCCATTTTCTTTTTTGCAAAGCCATTTTCGCCGCCTCAACCTGAGCTTCTTGTTTAGAATCGCCATTTCCAACAGCAATCAATTCTTTCCCTAAATAAACTCCCACTTGAAAATGTTTGGCATGGTCTGGCCCGCTCTCCTTTAACACCTTATAAATAGGTGTTATTTTTTCTTTTTCTTGGGCAATTTCTTGAAATTTAGTTTTTGGATCAATATAAGTTTTTTGCGCTAAAATTTCAGGCAATTTTGACAAAAAATATTTTTTAATAAATTCTTTCGCTTTCTTATAATTTTGATCTAAATAAATAGCACCAATTAAGGCCTCTGTCGCATTTGCCAAAATATAGCGTCGCGCTTTTCCATTTGAATCTTCTCTCGCTTCTCCCTTGCTTAAAAAAATATATTTATCCAAATCAAGTTCAAATGCTAATTCCGAAAGCATTTGAGAATTTACTAGGCTTGCTCTCAAATTAGTTAATTCTCCCTCCGGCTTTTGTGGATATAAAAGATACAAAAATTCTGTTACAATTAATTCTAAAACGGCGTCGCCTAAAAATTCCAAACGCTCATTGTGTTTTAATAAAAAACTTGGATTTTCATTTAAATAAGACTTATGGATTAACGCTTGTTTTAATAAATCCTTATCTTTAAAATTAATATCTATTTTTTTCTCCAATTCTGATAAATTTGCTCTCATATTTTATCTTTAAAATTATCTTTATAAAAAGTTCCTAGAACACCACTGATAAATTTTCCAGAAGAATCTCCTCCAAATGTCTTTGCCAATTCTATGCTTTCATTTATTGCCACCTTTGGTGGAACTTCTAATGAAAATTTAAGTTCATAAAATCCTATTCGCAAAACATTGCGATCAACAATGGTGATATTTTTTATCGGCCATTCGGGCGCATACTTTTGAATGCATCCATTTATTTCTTTTATATTCTCAATAATTCCATCTAATACCTCTTTTATAAAATTTTTATTATCAATTTCTTTGGCAAAATTTCTCAAATTATCATTTAAAATAACCTGAATCTGCTCATTTTTCCCGCCATTAAAATCCCATTGATAAAGAGTTTGAAAAACAATTGTTCGCGCTAAATGACGATTAGACATAATAAAAATGTAAAATGCAAAAATCTCTGCCTACGGCAGATCTGCCGAAGGCAGAAAAATGTAAAATTTAAAAAGTGCAAAACGAAAAATGAAAAATGTAAAATTTAAAAAGTGCAAAACGAAAAATGAAAAATGTAAAATAAATTTAAAATAAATCTAAGATACAAAACGTTTTGGATTTTGAAAATTTGGACTTGTAATTTATTTGGAATTTGGTGCTTTGAATTTTGAATTTTGACATTTGATATTATTATTGATTGATAGTTATTGCTTTTAAAACTTCATCTCTGATTTCTTTTTGTAATTTAGGATTTTCTTTTAAAAAATTTTTAGCTGCTTCGCGTCCAACACCCAATTTTGTTTGCTTAAAAAGATACGAATTCCCTGTTTTTATAATTACTTTTCGCTCTACTCCCAAGTCCAACAGATCGCCAGTCACAGAAATTCCTTCGTTGTACATAATATCAAACTCGCAAGATTTAAACGGCGCGGCAACCTTATTCTTAACTATTTTAACCTTCACTCGATTACCAACAATTTCTTCACCTCGTTTAATTTGTGTTGCCTTTCTTACTTCAATTCTGACAGATGAATAAAATTTTAAAGCCGTGCCTCCAGTCGTTGTCTCTGGATTGCCAAAAAATACTCCGATTTTCATTCTAATTTGATTGATAAAAATTACAACTGTTTTTGTTTTGCTAATAATTGCTGTTAATTTTCTTAAAGCTTGACTCATTAATCTTGCATGTAAACCCATGTGAGAATCGCCCATTTCTCCTTCTATTTCCGCCTTTGGCGTTAATGCAGCAACAGAGTCAATTATAATTACGTCTATCGCATTGGAACGAACTAACGTTTCAACAATTTCTAACGCCTGTTCTCCTGTGTCTGGCTGAGAAATCAAAAGTTCATCAATATTAACCCCGATTTTCTTGGCATATTCTGGATCAAGCGCATGCTCAGCATCAACAAAAGCAGCAATTCCGCCTTGTTTCTGAACCTCCATAATAATATGTTGCGCCAACGTTGTTTTCCCTGAAGATTCTAAACCAAAAATTTCTGTTACTCGCCCTCTTGGAACACCCATCACCCCCAAAGCAACATCTAAAGAAAGACAGCCTGTTGGAACTGCTTCCACTTGCATTGTCCTCGCTTCCCCCAATTTCATAATTGCTCCTTCGCCAAAACGTTGTTTAATTTGAGAAATTGCTTCAATGGCTGCCTTATTTTTATTGTTTGATGTTTTTGATTCTTTTTGCATAAAAAAATTTAAAAATAAATTTATATTTTATATAAGCACAAAATTTTGTCTCCATACAATTAAATTTTTATTCTTATAATTTAACTGCTTTATTCCTCCACGACAAAAACTTTATTTACTTTAATTGTATTTTGTGTAATTCCATATTTTTATCGGTGAAAAATAAATATTTTTCATCTTCGGAAAGTGTAACCTGATCAACTGAATAATCCGCTCCAAATGGAATAGCTAATAATTTTTTTTGTCCCGTTTCCGCGTCAATCTTATAAAAATCATCTGGGCTCTCGTCTGCCAATTCTGGATAAAATCCACTGCCAGTTGGTAAATTTCTTGGCACAGCGCAATAAATATTTTTACTATCAGAAGAAAAAATACATTTATTTGACCATGTCTGCAATCCAACAAAAATTCTATTTTTCCCAATACTTTCCCCTTCAGCATTAACAATCCATAAAGTGGGATTATTATTTGCATCGTCAGAATAAACGCTATATAATAGCTTGTCTCCCTTTGGGCTCCATTTACTCTTAAAGTCTTGCCCTTCTACCATCATTGATAAAAAATTTTCTCCATTCTGTCCAATAAAATAAACCTCCTGTTGATCTATTCCAACTGATTCGGCATACAGCGCCACCACCTGTTGGCTTGGAGACCAATTCACTTCTACTTTACTATCATTTTCTCCCATTGGCTCTATCCCTTTATATCCAGTTCCATCCGCATTTGCGATTGAAAGCCATCTTTTGTCCGGATTATTACTTGTCGTTTTAAATGCAATACTATCACCCTGTGGCGCAAAAGAAAAATCATTCCAATTTTTTGGCAAAGAATATTGTTTATTTTGACTAAAATTATAAACAATTTTGGACCCATCTGGAAATTCTAAAATGGCCTTGTCTTTTCTGGGAGACCAAGAAACCTTTTTTACATCAGGATAAACATCTTTTGTTAATAAAGTTTTTATTTTTCCATCTGGAGAAAGTTTATAAAATTCTCCTGTATTTTTTTGATAATACAACAGACTAGAATCGCTTGAATTTAATGTTACATTTTGAACATTTTGTACGGGTAAAGAATAAATTTGCGTTTTGCCCCCAGTTGCAAGCGGAGAAACTTGATAAGTAATAGGCGTTTCCGGAGTTACTGGAATAATATTTTCTATTTTTTTTTCAATAGGCAACCCGGTCTCTGCGTCAATCTCTATAATTTTTTTGCCCGCCCCCTCGCCTATTTCGGGCAATTTTTCTATTGAGTCTTTGGGCTCAATGATAGGCGCTTCAATTGATGCTGGAGGAGCTGGTTTAAAAAAAGAAGAATATAATAAAAAACAAAAAAAGAAAATAGCCAAAATAAACAAAATAATAAATAATATTTTTTTATTGTTTGATAATTCCATAAAATTTAATTAAAATAATAATTTTATTTATCTAAAAAATCCTGCAAAATCACCCACGCCGCAAGAGCATCGTCATCCTTGTTTATTTTTGTTATTTTTAATAAAGATTTGGCTATTTTTGTTGTCATTCTCTCACTTTCAAAAACTACGGGGATATTTAAAATTTTTTCAACTCTTTCGGCAAACATTTCAATTTCAATAATGATCTGTTTGTTATTGTCTGTTAATCGACTGGGTTCACCAATAACAATTTGCTGTATATCTTTTTCTCCGCAAATTTTTTTTAATTGCTCTAAAACATTTTTCGCTCCACTATTTTTTATAATTGCATATGGCGTTGCTATTTTTAACACTTCATCGGCAAAAGCCAAACCAATTTTACTCTTGCCGTAATCAATAGCTAAAATTCCACCCATATTTATTTATTAGTTATTTGCTTTAAAAATTTAAAAAAATCTGTGAACAAAATTGAAAAATCAAGCCCCTTTAGAGTAGAGGTATTGGAAAATTTAGAAAAACCATGGAGCGAAAAAGATAGACTAATTAATTCATGCGGAAGTAATGGAATCAGAAAAGAAACAAAAGCAATCAATGGCTCCACAAATTTTGAAGCAACAAGCAATTGATCAAAAACAGGACCGATAGAATATTTTGTTAAAATAAATAAAATAATTCCCAACCAAATGTTGGCCTCAATAAAACCCAAAATAGCACCTCCCAAACAATTAATGGTTTTAATGAAAGGCATTTTGGTAATTAAATTTGAGCCCTTAGCCACCAATGAAAAAATTAATCCAACCAGTCTATCCACAAAAAAGAAAATGATTGCGAAACAAACAACTTTGGCTAAATTTGTATTTCCTAAAAAAATAAATTCTATATATGACGCCAAAAAATTATAAAATAACCCGCCCAAAATCACACCGGCTATTGTGCCAATCACAGCACCAAACATATGGACAATCCCCATTTTAATTCCAAATGCAATAAACGCTAAAATAATAACCAATAAAATTATGTCAATAATATTCATAAAGATAGGGTTTAAAAATTTATTTATTTTATACCACGTTCCCTTTAAATTGTCTAATTTCTAACTGTAAAATAATCTACCATAACTATCTTTGACCATGGACTGCCAAAAGAATTTGACGATGAATAAAATTCAACTTTCCATCTAAAATCATCGCCAGATGTTTTAAAAATTATCATTTTGTTTAACTCAGTTTTTGTCCAATTTTTACCGCCATTGTTAGTAAGAAAATACTGAATTTTACCATTTCCTTCTCCATCTTCTTTATCAATTAAAGATCCTTGAATAATTTTATTTTTTCCAGAATTAATTTTTAATGATTGCCAAACAACCTTATCTTTTTTTTGAAATCCTTGATCAATAAAACGATAAACATAGGACGAACTTCCATTAAAAGATATACCATAAATCTGATGCTCTTTAAACCCTGGAACTAATTGAAATGATAAAATATTTTTTAATAAAATTGGGGTAAAATCAGTTCCAACTCCATTTAAAATTCGCAAAAATTTTGGTGTTGAACTTTTTTGCAATGAACTAACCCACCAAGTTTTATCTTGATAAAAAATTTCAGGAATTACTCCTCCATCCATTACTCTAATTGGGAAAAATTTAGAAAAATTAACTTTAGACAAAGAATCGGAAATTGAAAATTTAATTGCTTGTCCTTCATATGCCGCATAAACTGCTAAAATTTCGTTGCGCTCTGAATTATAGCCAAAATAAATCCTTCCAGAATATTTTGAATAAAAAAATGGAAAATTATTATCAATAATTGGATTTTGAGAGTTGAAAGAAAGTTTATAAATAATTCCTTTGTATTTTTCGCCATTTTTTTTAACACTCCCAATAAGCCACAAATCGTTTATTTTATCAATTGATAAAATTGATTGTTCATTTATTTTAATTGTTTTTAACTCTAATGTTTTAACGTCAAATTTTAAAAGATTATTTCCATCTGTTATTAGACATTGGCTTTGAATACAAGACAATTGTAATTTTATCGGATCAGCATTAAAAGTATTTATTTTTAATTTTGTTGTTAAGTCTTTTATAAAAAGAAAAGAATTATCTAAAATAACAATTTTATCTCCTTGAATTTGAAAGCTATATAAAAAAACTTTTTCATTTGAAACAAAAATCGCAATCCATTTTTTGCTTAACTTATCATAATCAAGTAAAATTATTTGGAGATTTTCTATTGAGATTAAATGTTGTTGATTATTTAATAATTCTTTTTCATTATAAAAAGCAAAAATTTCCCCTTGTTCGCTAATTAAAATATTTTCTTTCCCATTATTTTTAGCGACTATAATTTTTTTATTATTTAATTGCTGGTTAAAGTTTTTTATTTCTTCCCATTGATAAGCTGGCGCAAAAGAAATTGTTGATGTTTTAAAATCTTGATAAACTGTTGACGCTTTGGAATCTTTCCAGCCTGTGCCAGAAAACAAATCAGTAAAGCTGCCACGTGAAAAATTACTATTAGACATTTCTGGCTTTATTATTTTAGGCTCTTCTGTTTTTATTTCTGGCTTTATTATTTTAGGCTCTTCTGTTTTTATTTCTGGCTTT
>JBBTVT010000129.1:0-1212 GCA_038078655.1 Patescibacteria group bacterium | reverse complement strand
TGTTTTTATTTCTGGCTTTATTATTTTAGGCTCTTCTGTTTTTATTTCTGGCTTTATTATTTTAGGCTCTTCTGTTTTTATTTCTGGCTTTTTTGCTTCAATAGAAAAATACAGAGAATTAATCTCTGTATTTTTAATTTTTTGGATAATTTCTTTCTGAAAAAATATTGCAAAAAATAATATTAAAATTATTGTACCGCGAAAAATTAAAAAATTAAAATCACCCTTATTGTTGTTTTTATTAATATTCATACATTTAAATATAACGTAAGGGCGAAATGTTTTTCGCCCTTACATATAATTATTTAATGATATGATTTGCAATTATTTCACAATCATTTTTCCTTTTTCTCCTTGATTTTCGTGATCTGGAACATCGCAAACGAATTCATACACTCCTGCTTTTTCTGGCGCATTAAAAACAATAACTCGAGTTTGGCCACTAGAAACGCCCATATTTATAGCTGAAAGTGAAGGATCTTTAAATTTAATAACATGAAGCCCGGAATCACCTGAAGTTATAGCAAGACTTACAACTTGCTTTGCTTTAACTTCAAAACTTAATGGATTAAATCCTTTTTTTGCCATTGTTAATTTAATTGCTTGACTAGGTAATTGCTCTAAATTTTTAATTGGAGCGGATTGTTTTGGCGCATCATCACTGCCTGGAGTAGCTTCGTTTTTTACTGGTTTTCCTTCAAGGGTAACAACCACCCCCTCTTTTGTAACATTGCTAACTTCAGGCGCAACTTTTTGAATTTCTTGCTGAATTGCTGATTGTAAATTTTTATCTTGCGAAACTTGTGACTTTTTTATTGTAGTCTTATTCTCTGAATCTTTAAAAACACTTAAAATAAAAAATATCGCCACTGCCGCGATTAAGACAATTATTGCAATATCAATGATTGTCTTTTTATTAAATTTCATAGCCATAAAAATAAAAAAATATCAGTCAGAGATTATAATTATTATCTCTTAACGACTGCTCACCTTAAAGGTGAAAAATAAAATAAAAAAATAAATTTTTAATTTCTAATTTCTTCCGCCCGCCTTAACCCAGCGAGGCAAGCTTCAACTCGCGCAAAGCGAAGCAAAAATTTTTATTAAATTTTTTTTAAACCTAAATGCCCAAATCCCAATGTCCAATGAAATCATAAACCCCAAATCCTAATTTTTAGTTTTGCATTTTCTTATTATAGTAGCAAAAATTAA
>JBBTVT010000128.1:0-4342 GCA_038078655.1 Patescibacteria group bacterium | reverse complement strand
TTCATCTATTTCTTTTCTAATAAATTCTATTCCAATTTTATCAAATCCCCATTTTCGAGCTATTTTTTTTGCTGTTTCATCATCAAATTTTTCATATGTTAAAAGATTTTTTTCAAAAATTTCTAAAGCTTTTTCGCTTAATCTTTCTAACTCTCTCTCTCTCTCTCTAAATTTTCAATTTCTGATTGATTTAATTGTTTTTCATTTTCTTGCATATTTTTTAAATTAATTTTTAAATTAGTTTTTATAATTTTAATTATCTCCTATACAAGATAGGTTCTACCTATGCATCTTATCTTTTACAAAAAAAGTGTGGATTATGTTCCTAAACTTGAACAATACTTACCTACTCGCTTTAAAAATTCCCTATAAAAATGAAATTTTATAGGGAATTTTAAGAATATTATTTAACCAGAATCTTAAAGTGTGCGTTCTAATAATTCATTTTGTGAAGATTTAGATTCGCCCAATTGAGTTCTCTCTAAAATTTCATCTTCCACCTCTTCTTTGTCGCGACCATATTTTAATCTTGATAATTCTTTAATTTTTTGAGCAATTTCCAAATTCCCTTTTTGTGGCGGAATTGTCTGCATATTAAATGCTTTACTAGCTTGATTATCTATTAACAATTTAATATAAGCATTATACTGCTCCACATTAATCAAATCATATTCATTAAATATCGGCGCAAATTCCTTTGCTAAAATTTCCGTATCCTCTACGCCAATCTTAAAAGAAATTGTAGTACCGACATTTCCAAATACCGCATCACGAATTTTAGTATCATTATTTTGCACTAATTGCCCAACATATTGATGAGCAATAATTAAATCCAATCGATATTTTCTTGCCTCTGAAAGAATAGTAGCAATACTATCTGTAATAAAATTTTGAAACTCATCAACATATAAATAAAAATCGTTGCGTTGTTCTTCTGGTAAATCCGCCCGCCCCATTGCTGCCATTTGCAATTTAGAAATAATAATCAAACCCAACAAATTACTATTCACCTCTCCTGTTTTTCCTTTCGCCAAATTAATCAAAAGAATTTTTTTCTTATCCATTACCTCTCTAAAATCAAACCCAGAATGAGACTGTCCGATAATATTTCTCATCATTTCATTCTCAACAAAACGACCAACCTTTGAAATTAAATAACCCAACATTTCCGACTTGTGAAAATCCGATGTTTTAGCCATTTCTTTTTCCCAAAAAGCTCGAACAATTGGATCTTTTAATTTTGCTACCCATTGTTTTTGAAAATCTGTATCTGTAAACATTCTAGGAATTTCAGCAATTGTCCCAGGATTTTTTAAATCACTCATTAAAGTTAACATTACATTTCTCATATTATGTTCAAACATTGGGCCAATCATTTCGGGCGGAAATAATTTATAAAAAATCGCAATCATTTCTTGAACAGCAAAATCTTTTTGATCTTCTGCTTTTGATTCCAACATATTTAAACCAATTGGTCTTTCGGTGTCTGATGGATTAAAATAAATTACATCATCTATTCTGTCTTTAGGGATGCAAGTTAAAATATCTTCCACTAAATCGCCATGCGGATCTACAACACAAACCCCTTCACCGTTTTGGATATCTTGTTTTGCCATATTAGAAATCAAAACAGATTTACCAACACCAGATTTACCAATAATATAAACATGTCGCCGACGATCTCCTTTTTTAATTCTTATCAATGTTTCTTGATTACGATAAATATTTTTCCCCAAAATTATTCCTTCTCTTGGAATATTTACTGGACAAGCTGCTTTTTTTGACAATAACCACAAAATATTAGGCGTTTCAGTTGTAAGCAATGGAAAATGAAAAATACTCGTTAATTCTTCCGTGTTTAAAATAATCTCTCTTCTTCTATGAAAATTTCGATAAATAAAATCCGTAATAATTCTTTTTTGTCCAGCTTTTAATTTTACTAAACAATTATTTGATTCTTGGGCTCGATATTGAGAAAAACTATTAACAATATTTTTTAAATTTTGTTTTGCTTTTTCTGAAACATCCGAACAAGAAACTATTCTAACATTTGCTTTAAATTCAGCCTTTGATGCTTTTTCTTCCAATGCTTTAACTAATTCTTCTTCCATTGGAGAAAGTCGGTATGCTTCTTTTGTTTTTATAGATTCATTTTTTCCACTACTTTGAATAAAAATATCTTGGATTATGTCTAAAAAAATATAAGTGGCTTTCATTAAATAATTTGTATTGCTTGTTTTTAAAGCCTCACCTATTTTTTTTCCTTGATGCATTTCTGAAGCCACCTTAAATCCACTTTTACGCCAATCAGATCCTGCTGGTTCAATTAAAATTTGAATGGCTACGCCCTCATCATTTTCTTTGATCTTGCTTAAACTATTCGTTAAAGCATTTAAAGGATCTATTTCTAATTTTTTATAAGTTTTAATTGGAAAAATTGATTGCTTTGAAAAACCCAAAACAGCCGCTTCAACAGCTCCTGTTGGAGAAAAAATATTATAATCAGCTACCTCTTCAATATGCGCCATTGAAAATTGAGCGTGAATCTGTTGTTCAATAAATGATTGATGCGATCGAGGAGTAGTGATATAAAATTTTATTAAACCTTTATGACAAACAATCTCAAAGGCAATCCAATTGTCTTGTCCAAATAAAAAATTTTTCCATTTTGTTCCAGTCCTTAATCCATGTAAATTTCCAAAAAAAATTTCCATTGGAGCAAGTTGTTCAATAATTTTTTTCTCTGTTTCACCTTTCTCGCCTTTCCCTGCCTCTTTAGGAACTGTAATACATAAAGTTATGCGATCAAAAATACGCCAAAAATTTTGAAAATCAATAAAGATTTTTCGCGTAAAAAAAATTAGGCTTCCAATAATTAAAAAGCCTAATGATAAACAAAAAACAAAAAAAATCATTGAATATTCTGTTGTAAAATTTAAAAACTCAAAAAACATAAAAATATTTTTAACTTTTGTTTAAAAGTTTAATAAAATGTTTTATTAAACTTTAATTTCAATCCCTGTTTTTTTAATTTCCCAAACTAATGGATTTTCATTAATAAAATCTTTTGGATGGAAACCAATTGGAGAAATCATTGCTTTTATATCCTTTCCTCTTTTTTTAGTCCAAAGATAATTTAAAGCATCAATTTTTTTAAATTTTGTGGAAATAATACACAAATCAATATCGCTATATTGATGAATATTCCCCTTTGCGTAAGAACCATAAATAATTGCTTTTTTAATCGATAATCCTTGTTTTTTTAGATAATAAATATAATCCAAAGCGTTTTTTTCTATTTTTTTAAATATTGTTTTTGTAACCATAAATATAATTTTTTAGCAATATTAAAATATTTTGTTGTATAATTTTGAGTGCATTGTTTGTAAAATTGTTGTTTTATAATATCATAACGAGCTCGAATATTAAAAGTATTAATAATTTCCAATTGTTCCATTCGCTTTTTAGTTAATTTTAAATCAGCCTTTTGGGTTAATATGTCTAATTCATGAATATATGGAGCATGTATTTTTGTTTTTTTAACAACAATGGCTTTTAAAATTTTTTCAATCATTAAATGACTAAAAAAAGAGAATCAGAATATTTTTTACCATTAAAAAGAAATTCAGCAGTTTCAAAATTTTGTTTTGAACTTTCAGTCCAGTATTTAATTACTTTTTTAATATCAATTTTTTCTGTCATTATTTTATATTTATAATAAATTTTTCTATTTTTGTGTTATTTTTGTGTTATTGTAGAGTTAAGGTTACATTTTTTCTATTTTTTTAGACAATTCTATAATTTCATCCATTTTAATTTTTGTTTCTTGTTCAAGAAAAAATTTATTAACCCCAGGAATTAATTTTAACCATTCTTTAATTAATTTAAAAAGTTTTTTCATTTTAATCTGTACCTCGTTAATAATTATTTCAATCTTTGAAGAAATCTCCTCTTTTTTTACTTCAATTTCCCGTTGTTTATCTATCGGTAAACGCAAACAAATATCTTCTAAATCTTCCAATAAAATTTTTTCTATGCTTTGTTGAGTTTCACTTTTTGCTTGTTCTTTATCAAGCAATATTGACGAAGCTGGTGAAGACACAACAAAAGGCGTTTGTTTAAATGTCTCTTCTGTTTTTTGAGATTCGGCAATTTCTTCATCTTCTTGTATTTCATGTCCTTGCAAAATCTCCAAATCTTTTTCACTTGATTCTACATCAGGTTTTTTTTCAAAAGATTCGTCGCCTACATTATTTTCCTTTTTAAAAAATGGCACAAAATAAAATCAAAAAATAAATAATAAAATTTACTTTAATATTGGCACATTTTTATTTTTTTACAA
>JBBTVT010000127.1:0-2605 GCA_038078655.1 Patescibacteria group bacterium | reverse complement strand
TAGTAAAGCTTCATGGGGTCTTTTCGTCTAGCTGTGACTAGTGAGCATCTTTACTCACACTGCAATTTCACCGAGTCCTTCGTTGAGACAGTTTCCAAGTTGTTATGCCATTCGTGCGGGTCGTAACTCACACGACAAGGAATTTCGCTACCATAGGACGATTATAGTTATCGCCGGCGTTCATCAGCGCTTCAATTCTCCGCTACCCTTTAGTAAACTAAAGTTGACGAATCCTTTTAACGTTCTGACACTGGCCAGGCATCAGCCCCTATACTTCCTCTTACGAGTTTGCAGGGACCTAAGTTTTTGATAAACAGTCACTTGGAATCTTTTACTGCGGGTCCGATAAATCGAACCAGTGCTTATCCCGAAGTTACGCACATTGTTTTGCCGAGTTCCTAAACGAAGGTTCTCTCGTACACCTGAGGCTTCTCGCCTCACCCACCTGTGTCGGTTTACAGTACGGATCCATTATTCTTAGCCTCTTGAATCTTTTCTTGATACCTTTTCCCCTTAAGTTCACTCTGCCCGGGGGCTTCATTTCCTCCCCAACCATAACAGCCAGGGAACGCGCATACCTACAGCGCGCTTAAAGCTTAAAAATATGTCCATTCTCGAGAAAAATAATGGAGTATAGGAATATTAACCTATTCTTCCATCGACTACCCCAATTTTATTTGGGTTTGCCTTAGGATCGACTAACCCTAGGATGATTGCCATTGCCTAGGAAACCTTGGGTTTTCGGTGCTCTGGATTCTCACCAGAGTTTTTGTTACTCATGCCAACATTCTCACTTCTATAAACTCCACCATTCTTTACAAAACAGCTTCATTGCTTATAGAAAGCTCCTCTACCATATTATTGTAAAACAATAATATTTCCATCTTCGGTATTAGGTTTAAGCCTCGATAAATTTTCAGCGCAAATCAACTAAATTAGTGAGCTATTACGCTTTCTTTAAAGGATGGCTGCTTCTAAGCCAACCTCCTAATTGTTTGAGTTAATTCACCACTTTTCACACTTAACCTTCCTTTTTATTTAAAAAAATAAAAAGGATTCTAAATAAATTAGAAAAATTTAGAGACCTTAGATTGGAATCTGGGCTGTTTCCCTTTTGACTAATGGAGCTTAGACCCCATAGTCTGACTCCTGTATAATTCAACTTGGTATTCGGAGTTTGGTTGAAATGGGTAAAGTGTTAACCTCCCCATCTCATTCAGTGCTCTACCCCCAAGTCTTCTATACAAGGCTAGTCCTAAAACTATTTCGAGGAGAACCAGCTATTTCCAGGTTCGATTAGAATTTCTCCGCTATCCACAATTCATCCCCTAGAGTTGCACGGCTAGTGGGTTCGGACCTCCACGTTTTTTTACAAACGCTTCATCCTGATCATGGATAGATCACCTGGTTTCGGGTCATCCAACACCTTTTTTCTATAAATAAATATAGAGTTCGCCCTATTCAGGCTCGCTTTCACTTTGCCTTCGTCATATAAATGACTTAAACAAAAAAGTATTGAATACTCGTTGGCTCATTCTTCAATAGGCACGCCATCACATGCTTCGCTTACGCAAAACACGCTCTGACTCTTTGTAAGTGTATAGTTTCAGATACTATTTCATCTCCCTAATCGGGATGCTTTTAATCTTTCCCTCACGGTACTTGTTCACTATCGATCATTAGAAGTATTTAGCCTTAACGCATAGTCGCGCTAACTTCTCACAGAATTTCACGTGTTCCGTGATACTCAAGAAAATCATCATAAAAAATATAATTTTTTTCGCTCACAGGACTATCACCTTCTTTGGTTGGACTTCCCAGACCATTTAGCTAAAAATTATAAATTTTATCCTGTTACCATAACAACAGACATAATTTTCTTATAACCCTTTTTTAACAACGGTTTATGGCCTTTAACGTTAAAAAAGTTTAGGCTGTTCCCATTTCGCTCGCCGCTACTCAGGGAATCACTTTTGTTTTCTTTTCCTCCGCCTACTAAGATGTTTCAGTTCGACGGGTTTACTCGTATTATAAATAATACGTAATGTCGTTTTAGCGACATTGGGTTTCCCCATTCGGAAATCTCCGGATCAAAGCTTGCTTGCCAGCTCCCCGAAGCTTATCGCAGGCTACTACGTCCTTCATCGCCTTCTAATGTCAAGACATCCTCTATACACTTTAATAAAATATATATTTTGATTCTAATTAGAATTTCAAATCCATATTCTGTTGTCAATGAACGCTTTTTTATTTTTTTTAAAAAATAAAAAACTTATTTCAAATCACATTTCATATGAAATGAAACAATTTGAATTCTATTATACATACTCTAAAAAGTATGTCAATTATACTATAATAAAAAAACAACATCTTATCCACAATTAAATACTTTTATGTATTAAAAAAATAATTTAAAAAGACAAAAATAAAAAAATAACAAATTAAAATTGGTTCTTCTGGAAATTTTATGGGTAATATTTAATGGGCGTATACAATACGCCCCTACGAAATTGTAAATTTAAAATATTTTAGATTTTAAAAATTTAAAAATTTAAAAATTATAAAATTTAAAATTTATTTTGTAATGAAATTAAAAATTAAGATA
>JBBTVT010000126.1:0-2564 GCA_038078655.1 Patescibacteria group bacterium | reverse complement strand
CCCTTTATTTTAAAGTCTTATTTATAAATTGTAGTTTTCCGCCTACGGCGGATTCACCTTTGGCGAAAAAGAATCTTAAAAAATTTGCCAAAGTTTTGTTTATTCTTTAAATGATTGAATTTGGTATTTGTAAATTTCAATTTTAGGATTTTTCCAACATTCATAATCTAAACCAGCTTTTTGACAAAGACTATTTAAAAAATTTTCTTTTTCTGGAATTTGTTCCCAAACTTGTGGTAAATATGTTGCTTGTTTTGATCCTAATTTAATAATTATCCCATCCTGTAAAGGAGTCAGTTGTTTTAAATATTCTTGCCAATAATTTACTTCTATCAATTGTGGAATTTCTAAGACAGAAATTTCAATGTTGATTTCGTTTAATTCATTTTCCTCAACTGGTAAAAATCTTAAATCATTCATCGCTGCATTGATTGCGCTATTTTGAACAGATAAATACAATTCTTCTTGTGGCAAAATATTTCCGATACAACCTCTCAATGTTTTATTTTTAGACAAAGTAACAAAAGTGCCTTTTTTTTCTAAAAGTTTTGGGTATTGAGAAATTAAGTTTAAATCTGGTTCAAAGGGTTTATTTTTTTTGACGCGCGATTCAATATTTTTTCGCGCTAAATTTAACAGTATTTTTTGTTCGTTTTTATTTAATTCTTTTTCTTGATAAAAAATAATACTGCTATAACCGACAACGCTATTTTTTTCTTCAATTATGTCGCCACTATTTTTATAATTTAATAATTTGATTTTCCATTTTTTTTGCTTTGCAATTTTCATTAAAGTTAAAATGGAATTGGGTCCGCAAACTTCGCAGTTTTTTATTTCTTCAACATCCCCGTTTGTAATTGCTTTTATGCAAGTTTTATCCAACATTACAGCTTTGTCGTAAGGATGAAAATGAGATAAATCTGAACTGACAATAATTAAATCATTAGAATTTAATTGTTGAGAAATTAATTCAGCCAATTTAGTTTGCTGATTTTCATTTAACCCACTAAGAATCATAGGGGTTATTTTAAAATGTGTTAAAATTTTTTGTAAAAATGGTAATTGAACCTCAATAATATGTGAATTATATGCTGATGGAATATTTTTAAATAAATTATTCTTTAAAAATGACCGAATTGTATTAGATATCTTAATGTTGCCTATCGGAGTTTGGAAATGAGTGAAATCTGTCGGAATGGAAATCCCAGAATAAAGTGATTCTGAATTATGATTGTCGGCCAGAATAAAAATATTATCAAAATTATTTTCTAATTGTTTATATCCAAAAGCAGCAACTTGACCAGAAAAAGCATAACCGGCATGGGGAGATATTAGCGCTTTTATTTCTATTTTTTCATTTAAAACTTCTTTTTGAACGTTATTTAAAAAAGAATTTATTGTGTTTTCTAATTCTATTTTTGAAGCAGGATAAAATTGTCCAGCAACAGTGGCGGGCTTAATTTTTTCTTCCATTTTTTTAAATATATTTTTAGGCATAGAAATTTTTTTATCACTAATATTTTTTGGCCATAATAGAAATAAAAATAAGAGAAGTAAAATTAAAAAAAGCAAATATTTTAGGTGAAACATAGTTAAAAATAACAAACTAAGAATAGCAAATTAATGATAATGAATTAGGAACAATGAATCAAGGCAGCGCGTGGGAAAGGTGTGGATAAATTTTATTAAAAATCATTAAATTTGCTTTATTTAATTAACAAACTGCTGTGGATAAAATATTGTGGAAAAAATAAAAAAATTTAAATTTTGATGAATATGATTTTTTTAGCTTAAAATAAAAGAAATATTTTTTAAAAATAAAAAATGTTTAATTTAAAAAAATGAAGATTTTTTAATTGACAAAGGTATTTTAAAGAATTATAATATATCATTATAAATAAAATTTTTATTTATAAATTAAATTCATAATCTATTCGATGTAGTTTAATTATGGATTTTGCAAAAGGAGAAAAAATTAAAAAGCAAAAGAAATTTTCTATATTTAAAGAAAATATAGAAGTTTTTTTATTTTCAAAAAAAGTTTGCATCTTGTTAATTTTGATGGCAGGCTTTTTTTATTTTTCTTTTATTCCTCAAACTCAAGCCATTCCTTTCCCTGTTGATTCAAAAGAAGTGATAAAGACATTTTGGGGGAATATAATTGAGACAGTAGAGAATGTTAAAAGTAATTTGATGGGAGCCCAAAAACAACCAGAGCAGGAAAAGAAAATAGAAGAATCTCCTGTTGTGGTTCCATCTGAGACTGTCAACGAACCTCAAAAGACAGAAAAAAAGGGAATAATAAATGGAATAAAAGACTTTTTATCTCCAAAAACCGAGACAAAAAAAGAAGAATTGCCTGCAGTAATTCCATCTGAAACAGTTAATGAACCTCAAAAAACGGAAAAAAAGAGTATAATAAATGGAATAAAAGATTTATTTACTTCCCCTAAAAAAGAAGAAAAACCATCTGTTTCAGAAGAATTAATACCTCAAATAGAAAAATTGGAAGGAGTAATAAATTTAGGGCATAGAGGCGATGTGATAAATTTGAATCAAGATGG
>JBBTVT010000125.1:0-1576 GCA_038078655.1 Patescibacteria group bacterium | reverse complement strand
CAAAACGAAAAATGTAAAATAAATTCAAAATGTTTTGGATTTTGAAAATTTAAATTTGTGATTTATTTGGAATTTAGTGCTTTGAATTTTAGATTTTAGAACACGAGTTCAATTCGTGCATCACTATACATTTATGAATCAAGAAACAAAAATTTGTCAAAATTGTCAAAAAGAATTTATTATTGAGCCAGAAGATTTTGAATTTTACGAAAAAATCAAAGTCCCTTCGCCAACCTTCTGTCCGGAGTGTAGGATAATAAGAAAAATGTGTTTTAGAAATGAAAGAAATTTATATAAAAGAAAAAATAATTTAACAAATAAAATAATTTTTTCAACGATTTCTGAGTCGTCCCCAGTCAAAGTTTATGAAAGAGATTATTGGTGGTCAGACAATTGGAATTCAATGGATTATGGAAAAGAATATGATTTTAATAAATCATTTTTTAAACAACTTAAAGAATTATCATTAGAAGTACCTTGGTTTAGTAGATCAATAATAAATTTAGTTAATAGTGATTACTGTGCTAATGCAGGAGATTTAAAAAATTGTTACTTACTTTTTGATTCTGGTCCTAATACTGAAAATTGCGCTTATGGAACAACGGTTAATTATTCAAAAGATAGTTTTGACAATTATCAATTGCATTTTAGCGAATTGTGTTATGATTGTTTTATGGTTTATAAATCTTATCGTATATTTTTTTCTGCTCATTGCTATAATTGTCAAGATATATATTTTTCACAAGAATTAAATAATTGTCAGAATTGTTTTGCCTGTGTTAATTTAAGGAATAAACAATATTATATTTTTAATCAATCATATTCAAAAGAGGAGTATTTTCGAAAATTAAAAAAATTTAATGTTGGTTCTTATAAAAATACCATGGAATTTATTCAAAAATCAAAAGAATTTCAATTAAAGTTTATTTATAAATTTATACATGGTAAGAAAAATATAAATGTAAGTGGTGATTATATTAATTATTCAAAAAATGTCACTAATTCTTCTATGGTAAATAATGCCGAAAATTGTAAATATTGTTTTAATCTTTCTGTTGGGCCAATAAAAGATTGTTATGAATATAACGGTTGGGGTGAAAACGCTGAATTAATTTATGAAAGCAATCAAGCAGGCAAGGATATTTTTCGTTTAAAATTTTGTTATATGTGTTATCCTAGTAATTATGATTTAGAATATTGTATTATGTGTAGCTCTTCTTCTAACCTTTTCGGTTGTATCGGTCTTCGTCACAAACAATATTGCATTCTTAACAAACAATACACAAAAGAAGAATATGAAGAATTGGTTCCAAAAATAATTGAACATATGAATTCAATGCCATACATTGATAAAAAAGGCAGAGTTTATAAATATGGAGAATTTTTTCCTCCAGAACTTTCCCCGTTCTGTTACAACGAAACAATCGCTCAGGAATATTTTCCATTAACAAAAGAGCAGGCGATTGAAAAAGGCTATCAATGGAAAGAACCAGAAGTAAGAAATTTTCAAATAGACATTAAAACACAAGATTTACCAGATAATATCAAAGATGTTCAAGATGATATTTTAGGCAAG
>JBBTVT010000124.1:0-2495 GCA_038078655.1 Patescibacteria group bacterium | reverse complement strand
TCGGAAGTCGGACTTCCGACAGTGAATTTTGTTTAGAGGTTCAATATCTAAACAATCTTTGAGTTACAAAACACCATTAGAATTTTCAAAAGTGTTACCCATTACTCATCTTGTACAAATATAGAATTAACAGAAAAAGGAATAATTATAGAGTTAGAAAAATAATTTTAATAATAATATGACTAAGAACCACACACCTAAAAATTTACCAATTCAAAATATAAAATGGGAATCTTTCGTTCATCTCGTCGGCAAAGCTAATGTGGAAATTGGCAGATTTGATGCGTTGCTACAAAATATCCCTAATCCTTCCGTTCTTTTGAGTCCATTGACTACTAATGAAGCGGTTTTATCTTCTCGTATTGAAGGTACACAGGCAACACTGAAAGAAGTTCTGGAATTTGAAGCTAATCCGCAAAAAGAGACGAAAAAATATGAAGATATCCAAGAAGTTATCAATTATCGAAAGGCGCTAAAGGCGGCAATTGATGAAATGGAAAAATTCTCGCTCTCAACGAGAGTTATTAAAAAGGCGCATGAGGTTTTACTTCAAGGAGTGCGTGGCGAAAATAAAGACAGAGGGAATTTTAGAAGACAACAAGTATTTATCGGAAAGCCCGGCGCGGATATTGAACGGGCAACTTATATTCCGCCGTCAGCGGAAAAAATTGCCGATTTGATGTCTAATCTAGAAAAATATATTCATACAGAAGAAAAGGATTTACTTGTGCAAATGGCTATCATTCACGCGCAATTTGAAATGATTCATCCGTTTATGGATGGCAATGGTAGAGTAGAAAGAATGATAATGCCTTTGTTTTTGTATTTCAAAAAAGCCATTTTTTATCCCTCATTTTATTTAAGCGAATATTTGGAGTCGCATAGAGACGAATATTATAAAGCTTTATTGGATATTTCAAAAAATGATAATTGGGACGGTTGGATCACTTTTTTCTTGCAAGCGATCATTGAGCAGTCAAAAGAAAATATCACTAAAGCAAAAAAAATCATGAATCTTTATGAGCAGAAAAAGCAAAGGATAACCGAGCTTACTAAGTCTCAATTTAGCATCAAAATTCTTGATGCGCTTTTTGTTATGCCGATTTTTCAAAGCGGCGATTTTATAAGGATTTCCAAAATTCCGCAGGCAAGTGCTATGCGTTATATCAGGATTTTAGAAAAAAATGGTGTTATTTCTTCAGATGGCAAAGAAAGGCACAAGACCTATTTTTTCAATAAATTGTTAAAAATAGTCGCTTAACTTGTAAATATCATCCATGATAATTAAATTAATTTAATTATTACGAAACGCAAAATATGATAATTAAAATAATCTTAGTGTAATAGATTATTTTATAAAAAAATGATAGTGTAATGAAAGCTAGAATATGAGACTTAAAAAATAACTATGCAATATTCAATTGTAAATTACAAAATACCATTAGAATTTTCAAAAGCGTTACCTATATACTCATTTTATATGCGAGATATCGTAGAAAAATACTTATAAAGTATTTTTAATTTTAAATTTTATGCCATGTATTATTTACATATCAATGCAGTGAAGAGTGCGACTTTAGGATTAAAAAATATGGTGGGCCGTATATGTATTAAAGACAGGCGATAAAAAAGAAATTTTGCCACATCCGATCGAAGACAAATATGCTAAGTTCTTAATGGGCAAAAATTTACACGACTTAGTGAAAGAAGGTCGTATTATATTCAAACATGATAAAATTTGTTTAAAGTGCTTACAGCAAGAGAAAGATTGTAAATGCGAGAAAACTGAATTTGTGGAAATTCCAAAATTAGAAGGAATGGTTTGTCCCAAATGCGGAAAAGAAAAAATAACAAAAGAGTCAGCAGGCATTTCATAAAAATTCAAAAGGTCAATTACAAAAAATAAATTTTAAAAATTTAATTAACATTTTATTTTTATGAGTGATGTAACCAAGAAAAATATTAAATGCGATAAATGCGGAAATGAATTTGAGGTGCAACTATATAACAGCGTTAATGTTTCACTTACGCCAACACTGAAAGGGAGCGTATTAAAAGATGAAATAAATCATTTTTCTTGCCCCCATTGTAATTCTGTCATAGAAAAACCATTTTTCTATCACGATATGCAAAATAAAATTATGATATGGGCGTGTCCGAAAAAAGATAGTCAATACAAAGAAGAAATTCTGAAACAATTCGAAAATATTAAAAAAACATTTAGAGAAAATGCCCAACCTGAAATGAAAAATATATATGTTGGGTATTACCAAGACATCGCTTTTGGTATAGATGATTTGAAAATAAAATTGGCAAAAACAAATAAATAAAAATTAATTTTATTTCTGTGGTTTTCAAAAAAACTTCCATTTTCCGACGAACGAGCAAAAAATTTTCTTTTCCTTTTAAAAAAAAATGACGCGCGTAAAATTAAAAAATATCCATTCCTTGCAAAGGGAAAGAATCAATGTTTGGAAGTTGGACTTCCGACGATG
>JBBTVT010000123.1:0-4028 GCA_038078655.1 Patescibacteria group bacterium | reverse complement strand
TATTGCATACGCCCATTAAATATTTACCCATAAAATTCCCAGAAGAACCAAAAAATAAAATTTTTTATGATAGAAATTTGCAATCAAACAAAACAAAAAATAAACGAGAAATTAATTAGAAATATTATTGAAGAGATTTTGGAAAAAATAAAAAATAAAAAAATATTAGAAATTTCTATTATTTTTGTTGGCGAGAAAAAAATTAAACAGTTAAATAATAAATATAGAAAAATAAATAAGGCGACCGATGTTTTAAGTTTTGGGTTATGGAAATTAGAAAATACACAGGAATATTTCGGAGAAATTTTTATTTGTCATTCAAAGATAAAAAAACAAGCCAAAATATTTAAACATAGTATTTTTTGTGAATTGAAAATAATTTTAATTCATGGTATATTACATTTGTTTGGATATGATCATGAAACAGAAAAAGATTGGGAGAAAATGAAAGAAATGGAAGAAAAATTTTATTAGTTTATTTGTATGTTTTTTTTAAAAAAGTTTTTAAAAAGTTTTGAACATTCTTTTCAAGGATTAAAAAATGCGCTAATTTGGGAGCAAAATCTTAAGATTGAATTGTGTATTTCTTTGATGGTAATTTTTTTGATGTTTTATTTTCCAACTCGAAATTTAGAAAAAGTCGCTTTGATTTTAATTATAGCGGCTGTTCTGATATTAGAATTAATTAATACAGTATTTGAGAGGCTTTCTGACATTCTAAAACCAAGAATTCATAATTATGTAAAAGATATAAAAGATATTATGGCGGCAACGGTTTTGATTTCATCTGTAGCGGCGATAATTATTGGATTTCTTATTTTGGGACCATATTTGTTGCGCGTTGTATTTCTTTAAAATTCAGTTATACTTAAAATATTGGTTTTAATTTGTAAAATCGTGTCAATTATTTTTTATTAAAATTAATTATTTGTTTTAATCTTAGTTTATGCAACAAGAAATTATTACAGGCATTGACATTGGTTCATCTAGTATTCGCATTGTTATTGGGCAGTATGATATTAATGGGCAAATCCAAATTATTAGCGCTGTTGAAGGTCCAAGCGGGGGAATAAATCGTAGTGTTGTTACTGGTATTGAAGATGCGGTTTCTAGCATTTCTTCTGTTTTAGAAAAAACTGAAAGAATTACAGGGATGCCTGTTGAAAATGCTTTTATTGGTATTTCTGGTAGTCATATTATTTCTCAACCTAGTCATGGAGTAGTGGCGATTGCTAAGGCGAATGGGGAGATTGAAGAGAATGACGTAGAAAGAGTGATTAATGCTGCTCAAACAGTAATTACGCCACCCAATTATGAAATTTTACACATTATTCCTCAAACATTTACAATTGATCGTCAAACTGGAATTAAGGATCCAATAGGAATGAGTGGAATTAGATTAGAAGTTGACGCGCAAATTATTGAGGGTTTGAGTTCGCCAATTAAAAATTTAACCAAATGTATTGATCGGACAGGCGTTGATATTGATGATTTGGTTTTTTCTATTTTAGCTACCAGTGAGGCGGTTTTAAATAAAAGACAAAAGGAATTGGGTGTAGCTGTAATTAATTTGGGTGGAGCGACAACCAGTTTTATAATTTTTGAAGAAGGGGACTTGATTACTTGCGGGGTTTTGCCTGTTGGAGGCAATCATATTACTTCAGATATTGCTATCGGGCTTCGAATTTCAATTGACACTGCAGAGAAAATTAAATTGGCATATGGTTCAACTTTTCCTGATCAATTTAAAAAAGAGGAGAAAATTAATTTAAATGAATTTGATCCAAATGAAAAAGAAATGGTTTCAAAAAGATATGTTGCACAAATTATTGAAGCGAGAGTAGAGGAAATTTTTAGGATGATTAATTCGGAATTTAAAAAAATTAATAGAGATGGCAAGTTGCCTGCTGGGGTTGTTTTGACTGGTGGGGGAGCGAAAATGCCGGAGATTGTTGAATTAGCAAAAAAGGAATTTCGATTGCCAGCATCTGTTGAGGCTTCTCAAAAAAGATTTTTTACGGCGATAGATAAGATTAATGATCCAGAATTTTCTACGGCGTTGGGGTTGGTGCTATGGGGAAATCAAAATCAAATTCAGAAACATTCTAAATTTTCTTTTTTAAATGTTAAACAAATGATTTCTGGTGTTAAAAAATGGATTAAATCTTTTGGAAATTAAATATAAACAAAAAATAATTGCAGGGGGGTATCGCATGCGACCAAGTTTTTTAAAAAAATAAATCATAATAATTTTCTTGAACCTTAATTATATTTTAGGATTTATGAATAAAGAAAAACAAAATAATTATGCATTTATAGACAGCAATAATTTAAATTTATCTATTAAAATTTTGGTTGGGAATTAGATTTTGCAAAATTTTATACTAAGCAATCATTGTATCAGGCGACGGCGATTTTCATTGTTTAATTGAATATTTAATAAGGCAAGAAAAATTGGCATATTTAATGATACCAAATTCAAAAAAATATTCAGCTCTTTTGCGTAAATTTCGGAAATATTTTATTTATCTAGATAATTTAAAAAAGAAATTAGGTAAATAAAAAGAGCGGGAGTAACCTTCGGACGAACCTTAGGTGTGCCCACTCATCATGATAATATTTATTATAAAAAAAATTAGTATAAAATGTCAATAGAAATAAAAAGTGGATAAAAATATTTTTTTAAAAATAAATGTCTCTCTCTGTTATTTCTACTGTAATGGAGAAATCCCTTTATTCTAAAGTCTTATTTGTAAATTATAGTTTTCCGCCTACGGCGGATTCGCCTTTGGCGAAAAAAATCTTAAGAAATTTGCCAAAGATTGTTATTAAATTAAAATTTTATGAATGTTAATCTAAAACAGTTAGCGTATCGATGGATAACAGCTGAATCAAAAAATGTAAACATTACCGATGAATATTATTGTCAGATGCAAGATATTTTTGAAGCAAAAAATAATAAAATGTTAGATATTTTATTGAGATGTGGCATAAATGAAAATAAAGCATATTTAATTTTAGCTGTGGTTGGAGAAATTGGTAATAATTCTTTTGATCATAATTTGGGCAATTGGCCGGATATAATGGGAATTTTTTTTGGTTATAAAATAAAAAATAAAAAAGTAAAAATAATTTTGGCTGATAGGGGTCGAGGTATTTTAACAACATTAAAGCAAGTTATCCCAAATTTAAAAAATGATCAAGAGGCATTAGAGATAGCATTTACGAAAAAAATTTCAGGAAGAGCGTTTGAAAATAGAGGAAATGGATTGAAATTTGTGAAGCAAAATATTGAATGCAAAAAATTACATTTAGAATTTCAATCAGGTAAAGCAAAAATAGAAATTAATTCTAAAATGAAAATTAGTTTAGCAGATGATTTTATTAATGGTTGCTTAGCCATATTAACCATTTAAAAATATGATAATATATTTAAAAAAATTTGGTGATAAGTTGATGTCGCGGTCGACTGGAAGAGAGGCATTTTTAGCTATGTCGGCTTATTTAATAAAAGATTTAAAAAAAACTGAATTAATTGAAATAGATTTTGAGGGGGTAAAGGTGTTAACGCCATCATGGGCAGACGAGGTGATTACTAAATTAATTGAAAAATTTAAAAATATTAAATTGGTTAATACGGACAACGTAACAGTTCAGGCGACTTTTAAAATATTAAAAGAATATTCAAATTTAAAAGAAATATTATAAAATAAAAATAAATAATTGTAGGGGCGCCCCTACAACAACAATCATTAGACTGGTTGCGAAATAGTCAATAATTATAAAATAAATTTTTAAATAATTTTTAATATCTTAATTTTTAATTTCATTACAAAATAAATTTTAAATTTTATAATTTTTAAAAAATCTAAAATATTTTAAATTTATAATTCCGTAGGGGCGACCGTTGCGGTCGCCCTGGGCGCGGGCAAGCCGCGCCCCTACAATATCCATACGAATATTACAAACAAAAATTTATTAAAATGTATTTATTTATGAAAAATTTACAAAACAAAATAAGGAATAAA
>JBBTVT010000122.1:0-1551 GCA_038078655.1 Patescibacteria group bacterium | reverse complement strand
TATTATTTACTTGATTAGAAAGAAAAAGAAGCTTGGCTTCTTTAAATTTTATGATGCAAGAAAAATTTTTACATTTTTTACCAGAACAAGAACAAGAAGAACATAACTTGTTAACGCTGATTTCAAAATATCAAGAAGCAAAAGATTTTACAACAAAACAAAATATTTTTGATTTTTTTAAAAAAATTAAAAAAAATGAATTAAGCGAAGATTTGAAATCTTTTTTAATTAAAGAATTTGAAATACCAGAAGAATATTTTAAAGAACCATTTGATATTGAAAAAATATTAAGTTGTTTAATTTTAAAACCTGAAAAAAATACAATAACAACTGAATTAAATGAGTCAAAAGAAAAAAAAGAAAAATCGCAACAAATATATACTATTGAAATAGATACTCTTATAACTCCACCAGGTGAGCAAAAAATACAAATAGAAAAAGGAGAAAAAAATTTAAAAGAAAAAGAAATTGTAGACAGAGAAGAAATGCTTAAAAAATTATTGGAAGAAAATAATGAAAAATATTTTTGTGTGCAAGGTAAAAAAACAGAACAACAAATGATGAGAAAACAAGATTATAAAATGTTTGTTATTCCGTCTTTGGGAAAATTAATTTTAATTTGTAATAATACAAAAAATGCTACCTTTATAATTAATGAAAAAATAGAAATGCCAAAATCTTTTGATTCAAAAGAAATAAAATCTTATTTAGAAACTCAAAAAAAATTAGAATTTTATTGTTCATTAACCAAAGATCAATTAAAAACATTGGAAAAAATACAATTAGTAAATCAAATAAATTGGTCTGATGAAAAAAAATGGAAAGAAGATATTTTAAATATTTTAACAAATTCAATAAAATGTGAGAATATTTCAATAGAAAAGATTAAAGGAACAATAGAAGAAAATATAAAAATTGAAAGAAAAGGAATGCGTCAAACAATAATAAATTTTTTAAGAGGATTATCTAAAAAAAACTTAGGACAAAATTATAAAGCACTTTATGAATTAGCTATGAAAGAGCTTAAATTTTCTGAAAGAGAATATTTAGAAAGTACATTTAAAGATGTACTTTCTGAAGTAAGAAAAGAAAAAATACCAAAAAAATTGACACAAAATGTAAGAGAATTTCTTGAAAAACTGAAACCTGAAAAATTACGAGAAGATTCTAAAGAACTTTATGACTTAGCAATATCAAATGATATTTTTCTTTTGAGAGAATATTCATTAGTTAAATTTAGAGATATGCTATGTACAATAAGAGGAGAGAAAGAAATAGATCCAAAAGAATTAATAAAAAGCGTAAGAAATTTTTTAGAAGGATTATCTGACGAAGGATTAGAACAAAATTATAAAATACTTTATAAACGAGCTATGAAAGAAATTTTATTTTCTGAAGAAAAATATTCATTAGACGCATTTAGACAAATGTTTTCTAGAATAATAAAAGGAAGAAAAATATAAAATTTAAAAAATAAAAAAAGAGTTAAATTTTAAAAATTTTTATGGACAAGACATATAATTCGCAAAATTTTGAAGATAAAATTTATCA
>JBBTVT010000121.1:0-6689 GCA_038078655.1 Patescibacteria group bacterium | reverse complement strand
CTGGAGAAAAAACTACAGTTGTTTTATTGTTTTCATCAATATAACTTATAGTTCCGCTTACTAAAACATCGCCTTTTTTTAAAAAAATATTAGTCGCATTTAAAGATTCTTTATCTATTATTTGATTAAACACAACAAAAGGCTCTCTATTAATACAAACTCCTTTTTCTTTGTTCGTTGGATTATATGTTTCTATGGATGGAATAATGCAATTACTGCAATCTTTTCCACCACAATCTATGCCTACTTCATCTAAATCTTTTGTTTTATTTATACAATGATCTGCAACCTTACATTGACTAATATCAAATCCAGAACAATCAGTTTTACATTTCAAGCCTGTTCCAGCCGATTCAAGATCAGAACATTCTTTTTTGTCTAAATCGCCTCCATCGCAAATCTCTGTTCCTTCTTTTGTATTATTGCCACACACGCTCTTTTTTATTTCAAACCAAACTGGATTGCTTTTTAAAATAACATTTTCCATAATTGATTTCTCGGTACCACCAACACATAATCCAGCAACATAAACTCCGCCTGTACATTCTTTTTTGCCTGTATTGTGCTGAACAATTTTTGTTACTACAACATCTCCAGAACTTGTTTGTGGAACCTTGGTATCAATTTGATAATTTGTCCAATCATCTGGATCTTTTAAAAACACTTCGGCATTTACTTGATTAAATGTTACACCTTCTCCATTGTTTTGTGTTTCGCCAAATTTATTACCTTTTATTATTACTGAATCTCCAACGCTCCCCTTTTTTGTTTCTAAACAAATTCCAGGCGCTATTGGTTCATTATTATAAGTAAATTTTTTATCATTATTTGATTCAATTTTTTCACCATTTGGTAATGTTACTTTTGCTACAACTGGCCCAACAGTTGCACTTGGAGCTAACACAACAATCTCTGTATTAGACCAAACATTAGCACAAGATGCTAAATTTGCTTTTATTCCATTAAATGTTATTTCTCCAACCATATTTCCAAAATTTCCTCCACGAATTGTTACATAACTATCAATTGGCCCTTTGTCTGGAGTAATTTCTGTAATAAATGGATTCATATAAAAAGTTACTTCATTGCTAGACATCCCCTGTGGCATTTGTTCCCATTTTAAAATAACTTTTACTTTTGGATTTGCAATTGTAATTCCATTTGGCACAACAATTTCTATTTTTTCATTGCTCCAAGAATTAACTTCGGCTTCTATGCTGTTAAAAAAAATCTGACTCTTATAACCATCATTCATTTGAGAATCACCAAAATTTATTCCGGAAATTATAACTTTATCGTCTATCTTACCATGATTAGGACTCAAAGAACAAATAGATGAATGCATTGTATCGTTAACTATAAAATTTTTTGTATTACTATTTCCTTGATTAGTAGTAATTTTTATTGGTACAGTTCCTCTAATACCAAATGGAGCAATGACAATAATTTCTGTATCAGACCAAGATTGACAAGCTAGGCTAGCTTCACTATTTCCAAATAAAATTTTATTTGTTCCTTGAGTTATTCCAAAATTTTTACCTCTAATTGTTACATAGGTTGTTATTGGATTAATTACCTTTCCGTTTTCTGGCGAAATGCTATCAATTTGTGGTAAATAAATTCTACACTGATTAATTCTTCTACAAGTATTATTGCAACAGGTTAAATCAGAACTTAAGTTCCCTTCTTCTAATTGAACATTGTCAATATATAAATCAGTACCCAACGAACCTGTTGAATTATAACCCATCGTCATTCCAATTTCATTTTGCAACATGCCACTAGAATTTAAAGTCTCTGCCATTTCTTGAGTATAAACAAAATCTTTATTAAATTTAGTCCATTCAGAATAATTTCCTTCTGAAACAGAACCTAATCCAATGGCTGTATAGCATTTTTTTTGATATGGATTGTTTATACAGCAAAGCCCTGGTTCTTCTAAGCACTGACCAAAGCCTGGATTATTAGTTGTTTTATTACAAAAATAACCATTATAATAATTTTCTTCTGCACATTGTCTCACCCAACCCAAATCATAACTTAAATTCATATTTAATTTTCCACTGCTGTGACCCTTGTAATAAAAACTATAGGTATAGGTTTTTCCTATTTCAAGTTTTAAAGGCACGGTGTTGTAAGTTAATTTTAACCACATCACTCGATTAGTATTTCCCCAATTTAAAGTTTCGTTTTCACTATAATAAACAGGTCCATTCCATCCTTTCACTGAATCGCCGTTATAAAATTTACATTGTTTTGTACTAGAGATCCAAGTGCATCCATTATTTAATAAATTTTCACAAGTTGCTTTATTGCATTTGCCAAGATAATTTTGATTGGGATCTTGATGAATATGAATCGCTTTTCCACCACCAAAAGCTTCAACGGTTTCTAATCTAACATAAGAATTTTTTTGTCCAGTCATATTCCATCCACTAATATTTTCTTCAAATCCTCCATCCCATGTTTGTCCTGGAACAGAAACTAATTTAGGATTACAATCTAAATTTCTTTGACAACTACTGCCCAAGATACTTTGACAAATACAGCTATTATTACACCTCAACCCCGTGGCACAGGCTGGATTCTGACAAGACGCTTGAGTAGAACATTTTTCTCCTTCTTCACTACATTCTGTAATTCCAGAAATACAAACATAGCTACAAAGAATTCCGCTATTTCCTTGACTATCTCGGCAAGCAGTTTCATCTTTCGTGTCTAAACTTTCACATATACAAGAACTGGCATTGCAAGTTTCATTTTCAGAACAAGCGCCTACCTCACAAGAAGCAGTAGTAATATCTGAATCACAAGCTTTTGAATCACAAGGAGAAGTAAAAGATATTCCATTACTTTCTATTGTTCCAATTTTTATTTTTATTGCAGATCCACCCTGTCTAATTCCTGTTGGCGCTTTTACTTTAATTTGCGTTTCACTCCACGATGTTATTGTTGTCGCTTGTTTATCTCCAAAATATACTTTTCCATTTGTACTAGTGCCAAATTTTTCACCAGATAAAACTACTTCCGTCCCAACTACTCCACAATTTGGAACAGCAGAACAAACTCCTGGACCAATTGGATTATTATTTACAATAAAATCATTGATGTTACTATAATGATCATTGCTTGTTTTTATCTGTAAATAATATTCTCCTAAAGTAATTGTTTCTGGAATTTTAATAATAATTTGATTGTCTGTCCAAGAATCATCACATGGAAAAAGTGCTTCCATTTTTTCCGTATGATTATTTTTTTTCACTAAATAAATTATCCCTTTTATACTTCCAAAATTTACTCCACTTAATGTAACATATTGACCTTTCCCTCCCATTTCAGGAGAAATCCAATTAATATGCGGGCTCGCAACAATAAAATCCTTAATATTACTTATATTTTCCCCTATCTCAACATAAACCCCGCCATTAGTTGCTCCATTTGAAAAACCGCCAGCCGGAACCTTCAATTTAATTTGACTATTACTCCAACTCAAAACACATGGCGCGTTGGGATAAAATTCTGTATTAAAACAATTTAAATCAGAATATACTTGATTATTAAAAATAACTTTGCCAGTCAATGTAAAATAATTTCCTGTAATTATAACTTCGCTTCCATCATAATATCCACTAGAAGTGATGCTTGAAATTTCTGGTTTACAATATTCTTGAGTGCCAGTAGTAAATGACCAATTTGGATCAGTATCAACTGGAAGTGGTGCAAAATCATCAGTTGGTGATTTTTCAGCAGTTCCATTTCCATTTCCGTCTAAAAAATTTCCGCAAGAATCAGCGATGATATTGCTATTTAATAAAGGAATATATTTTTTATTTTTTTCATACGTTTCATTTGGATTAGCGATTAAGATATTAGCGCTTTCAACATTATGACTAAATCCTGCAACTATTGTTGGATTAATACTTAGGGCATCTTTATTCATTAAAGAAATTGCATCCATTGGTTCGCTAAAAACAGTTTCAACTGGCGCCGCCAAACAAACATTTGTAGCATTATTTGTTGGATAAACATTCCTTACTTGCGGAGGTGTAGTATCTGTCATATTGCCAGTAGCAAAAATCCATTTTCTTTTTGAATCAAGAGAACTAATGGCTACATTATTTTTACTTTTAACATTTGTAGTAATTTCTACTTGATAAACAGCATTTTCTTCAAAATCTTTTGCTGCCTTAAATTGAAAAACATCTTCAGCCACTCTAAATGTACCGCTCACTGTTTCGCCAAAACATTTATTTGCTTCACATTTTCCAGAAGCGCAATCCTTATTAAGGCTACAAATTTCTCCATCTTTTTTTCCATCTTTTATGGAAATTAACACATTATTTTTATCAACCGTATCTACTTTTAATTTATTACTAAATCCAACCTGAATCATCCGACATAATGGAACATCTTTTTCTTCATCTCCCGGACTCATCCATTTTATTACAAAAGAAGACCCAAAAACCCCTCCCTCATATGGTGGAGGTGTTAATATAATTGATTCGTTTGTTATTTTTCCCTCTTCTAAAATTGACTTTAAAACAAAATGAACAATAGTAAAAGCAGATAAAATGATAATTAAACCAATTACAGTGTTAATTAAAATTTTTCTTGCTATTTTAATTTTATCTTCACTCCCTTCAGATGTCATCCAAAGAAAACCGCCATAAATAATTAATATTATCGCGACAATACCCAAAAACCCCAAAACAATTCTAACAATTTTCATTATTACCACCTTTAAATCGTCTACTTTTTTTAATCCTGTCGTTTCTAAATTATTTATACCAGCAACATCAGAATTTCCTTGAGCTAAAGTATGTGGGATATATACAGCTGAAAAAATAATGCCAGTAATAAAGACAAAAAAAATAAAAAAAGCCATAACTTTTTTAAGGCTATTTTTATTATTTTTATTTAAAAATATTTTTATGCTTGGCATATGAATTAATAAATTAATTAATTCTATTTTTTTATTTTTTTCCTCGCGCCAAAAGAATCCGCAAAATCGGTAATCTTTCCAATTTTTTTTAAATATTCTCTTTTTTCCGTTAATTTACTTCTTCTTTGAGCCGTATCTTTTATTTTTTGTCTGCTTGGAATAACTTCTTTGTATCGTGTTTTTCTAACTTGAAGCACTAATCCACTTTGTTGAATTTGTTTTGTAAATCGCCTAAATAAACTTTCTGGCGATTCGCCTTTTTTCTTTTTTACTTCTACGGTCATAAAATAAAATCACCTCCTTAAAATTAGCTATAATTAATAGCTGATAAAAAATAAATTTGATTTTCTTATTTTGTTTGTTTCTTTCCTAATCTTTTTAATATTTCTGGTATTATTTTTTTAATATCCACTGCTTCTTGAACCCCAGTCTCCATATCTCGAACCAAAACAGTTCCATCTAGTACCTCTTTCTGTCCTAAAATTAAAGCAAATATAACCCTCTCTTTTTTTGCCAATTCTAACTGATCAGACAATTTATTCTTAGAAAAATTTTCAATAACTCTAATTTTACTTTTTCTAAAAGTCTCAAAAAGTTTTAACGCTTTTTTCTTTGCTGTCTCCCCTATTTGAACCAAGCAAATATCATACTTTTTTTTCATTTTGTTTAAAATTGGTTGAATTAAATTCTGTTCTCTCATTTTTGAGACTATTCTTTCTATCCCAATTCCACAACCACAAGATGCGGTTGTATCTCCTCCTAAAATTTCTATTAAATTATTATAACGTCCGCCACCAGCCAATGCCACTAATTGTTTATCTTTTTTGCCAGCCAAAATTTCATATTCCTGATCTTGTGGCCAAATTTCAAAAACAGTTCTCGTATAATATTCCAATCCTCGTATCAAATATGGGTTAAAAGAATAAGAAATATCCAACTCATCTAAATAGTCTAATACTTTTGCAAAATGACTCTTGCATCCTTCGCACAACCTATTAACTAATTGAGGGGCTTGCTCCACTATTTTTTTACATTCATCTTTTTTGCAATTTAAAATTTCAAAAATATTTTTATCTTTATTTAATTTTAATTTGCAATCAACGCAAAGCGAACGTTTATTATTTTTAAAAAATTTTACTAAATCGTTTTTATAATCTTGTCGATCTTCTAAACAGCCAAAACTATTAATTTGAATATTTACGTTTAATCCTAATTCTTGAAAAAATATTTGCGATATTAAAATTATTTGCGCGTCAACAATTGGATCTTTTTCTCCTAAAATTTCAAAATTAAATGAATGAAATTCTCGAAATTTTCCAGGTTGAACATCTTCATCGCGAAACAATGGACCTACAGTATAAAGTTTTACTGGTTGTGGCAATCTAAACATTTGATGTTCAATATAAGCGCGCACTATACCAGTTGTAAGATCTGGACGCAAAATTACTTTTTCATTTTTTGAAGTAATAAAAGAAATTTTTTGATTTTGAATAATTTCACTTGTCTTTCCCATCGATTTTTCAAAAAGGAATAACTCTTCTAAGATTGGAGTATTTATTTTTTTAAAATTATATTCTTGAACAATTTTTTGAATTTTTTCTATTAAATATTGCCATACCAATTGTCTCTCTGGTAAAACGTCTCTCATTCCATTTAAAACATGAATGGGTTTTATTTTTTCTTTTTTAACAATTTTTTCTTCTATATTTCTTTTTGGTTTTCTTGGCATAAAAACAAAATTAAATAA
>JBBTVT010000120.1:0-1009 GCA_038078655.1 Patescibacteria group bacterium | reverse complement strand
CAACTTCCGACAGTTGAAAGTTGGAAAATTGTATCGTCGGAAGTCGGACTTCCGATAGTTAGAATAATAAAAATTAAAATTGTTATTGTAGGGGCGCGGCTTGCCCGCGCCCAGGGCGACCGCAACGGTCGCCCCTACGAAATTGTAAATTTAAAATCATTATCTACCCACAGAATTGTCTGAAGAACCTATTTTTTAATCGTTTGATTTGTCTCACAGATAACCCAATTTGTTTTGAAGCATCTGTGCCATTGATTTTACCATTAATTAAATTTTGAATAACATTATATCTTACAATTTCTTTTTCTGTCATAAAAATTAGTTTTTGTGTCATAAATTTGTTTAGATCAATAAATAAAAATTTAATCTAAACATTATACACAAAAGTTTTAGGTATGACATTTTTATTTGGCTGTACTATGACATTATCATGTGGCTACGACAATTAAAGAAAATCCGCTTGACAAAATATGCCAAAAACATAAGATAAAACACAGAACAATCAGATTTAAACATCTTTGGACTAATGGAATGTTTAAAAATTTCAATAAACAAATTAAAAAAATGTTTTTAACAAAATATCCTTTTTCTACTATTTTTGAAATGAAAAAAACTATTAATTTTATAAAATAAATACAATTTTAAAAAAAGATTAATATCTTTAAACTGCAAAACTCCTGAAAAATATTTAAAAGATGACAAGAATATTACACTATAATGTATCGTTAGCTAACAATTAATATGGGGACGTAGTTCAGTTGGTAGAACATTTCGTTCGCAACGAAGAGGTCGGCGGTTCGACTCCGCCCGTCTCCATTCATTAGGGCCTGTAGCTCAGCTGGTTAGAGCGTCCCAATGACCATCGGGGAGGTCTGCTGGAAAAAACAATTTGAAAAGATTCTTCCAGCCTAAAATCTAACGCAATATTTTAACAAAAAATGTCAAAAATTTTTATAATGAAATTAAAAATTAAGATATTAAAAATTATTTAAAAATTCAAAAATTACAA
>JBBTVT010000119.1:0-1239 GCA_038078655.1 Patescibacteria group bacterium | reverse complement strand
ATTTTTTAAATTAAAAATATATAGAAAAAGAAATTAAAAGTATTTTGCTGCAAAAGTATGAAACAATTATTCCAGAAAATGGCAATAAAATTAAATCTAATCTAATCTAATCTAAATTTAGACGGTTTGAATATGGAATCTATTTTTAATGAGAGTCAATTTTTTAATGCAAAAGATGAGAAACTTGTTTTTGAATTAATAAAATATAATGATGAAGAAAAATTAAATAAAGCCCATGATTTATTACAAAAAAAAGTAGAAGAAAGTCCAGCATATTATCAAATTATTTATCATAGCTTTAAACACTGGAATGAATTACTTGAATTTTCCGATAAAACAATTCCTAATATTCTTAAAGATAAAAATCCAGAATTTCAAAAAGAAATTTTAATTTTAAGTAGATTGGCTGCTTATTTTCATGATATTGGTTATTATATTCCTGATAATGGAAAATTTACAGCTAAAAATCACGAGGAAAGAAGCAAAAATTTTGTTGAAGAAAAATCTCAAGAATTAGGATTAACAGAAAAGCAAAAAAAATCACTTCAATTTATAATTGAATTCACTAAATTTAAAATTGGAGAAAATTTTACAGAAGAGATAAAAAAAGTTAATCAAGCGATTAAAGAATTAGAAGAAAAAAATTTATCATCAGAAAGCAAGGAATACCTTAAATTTTTAGAAGAAAATAATAAAATAGACCTAGATTTTGCTTCTGCAATTTTATTAACTGCTAAAACCATTGCCATTGCTGATGTATATGGTCATTCTAAAGATTATATTTCTTTAATTCCTGGCTTATGGCAGGAATTAATTTTAGAAGAATCTTCCTTGGCTAAATCTACTATCATAGAACAAATAGCTGCATCAATAGATTTTTTAAATTTTGCTGAACAACAACGTTTAAAAAATTTATTAAATGGAGAATATAGTATAAGTTCTTATATTCCACAAGAATTAATTAATCAAAGAGAGAAAAATTTAAATTATTTAAAAAAGTTCAAAAAATATTTTGAAAAAATAAAACAAGAAAAATGTTCTGCAGAAGATAAAGAAAAATTCAAAGCACTTCTCTCTCCTTTTTTAAATAATAAATTATGGAAAGAAATAATAAAAAAAGAAATTAAAAAAATATTAAATTTTAAATAACAATATACACAAAAGTTAGTAGATAGAACATTTCTATTTTGCTTTAATAATTAAAAAAACAGCTGCTTCGTGTGAAGCAGCTGTTTTTTT
>JBBTVT010000118.1:4566-6014 GCA_038078655.1 Patescibacteria group bacterium | reverse complement strand
TGTCTGCGATTACTAATAATTTTTAGATATGGAAAAAAAATTTAGAAGAACTATAGAAAATTTTGTTTGTGAAAAATGTGGCGCTTCTATTAATGGATCTGGATATACAGACCATTGTCCACAATGTTTGTGGTCAAAACATGTAGATATTAATCCGGGCGATAGAAAAGCGGAATGTAATGGAATGATGCAACCAATTGGAATTGAAAACAAAAAGGGTAATTATTATATTTTTTATAAATGTAAAAAATGTCATTTTAAACACAAAGTAAAAAATGCTTCAGATGATAATTTTGATGAAATTATTCGTCTTTCTAATCAATTATCATGACAATGAATTAATTTTTTTATCATTTTTACAATCTCTTTTTCAGCATCTTGCTTATTTAATTTTCCAATATTTTCACTTAAGCCTTGTAATCTTTTCTGAGATTGTAAGGTTTTTTTTATTTCTTCAATAATTAAATTTTTATTTTTTATTAATTCATTTTGATCTAAAATAATACTCGCTTGATTTTTTTGAAAAAAATTAGCATTTTCTTCTTGATGTGTTTTTGGCATTGGGATTAAAATGCTTGGTTTTTTAAAATAACTTAACTCTGTTAAGGTTCCGATGCCAGCTCGAGAGATTACTAAATCTGCAACAACATATGCGTATCTCATTTCTTTTATTAAAAATTCATATTGGAAATATCTTTTTTTGATTATTGAATTATTTTCAATTTTTCCTCCTGTTAAATGAATAATTTGACAAAATTCTGTTAATTGAGACAACGCTTGAACAATAATTTTATTTAACTCTAATGCGCCAGTTCCACCGCCAATCACTAAAATAACTGGTAATTTTTTTTCTAAAGAAAAAAAATTTTCCGCTTTTTCAATTTCTAATTTATTGTCAATAATTTTTATTTTTTGTCGTATTGGATTTCCTGTCCAAATCGCTTTTTTGCCATAATCAGCAAGCGATTTTTCAAAAGTAACTGTTATTACTTTTGCAAATGGAGCCATTAATTTGTTTGCTAAACCAGCTTTAATATCTTGTTGATGAATCAAAATTTTAATACGTAAAAACCATGCCGCCCAAATTACTGGCACGCTTACAAAACTGCCGGCGCTAATTATAATATCAGGACGCCACTTTAAAAGAATAAAAAAAGACTGCCAAAAACCCAATTTTATTTTAAAAATATCAATAAAATTTTGCCAGTCAAAATAACGTCGTAATTTTCCAGAACAAATTGTTTTAAAAGGAATTTTATAATTTTCAATTACTTTTTTTTCTGGTCCATTTTTTGTCCCAATCCATAAAAATTCAAATTCATTTTCTTTTTTAATTTCTTCTACAATTGCTAACAATGGACTTACTGATCCCATTGTTCCTCCCCCAGTTAATAAAATTTTCATACATTTCCACTTTACGCTTTTAAAGTATTGTTTTGCATTTTACG
>JBBTVT010000118.1:3134-4466 GCA_038078655.1 Patescibacteria group bacterium | reverse complement strand
TTTTATTACATCCATTTTCTTGCTTTAAAAAAACAAATCATAGATAAAGATACGCAAAACATAAAAAAAAGAACAAATAAAAAACTGTATTGATTATCTAAAAAAGGCATTTCCGCATTCATTCCAAAAACACTAGCAATTAAAGTACTTGGCAACAAAATAACTGAAATCATTGTTAACAATTTCATAATATCATTTAAACGAAATGAAATTAATGATTCGTTTGTTTCTTGCAATGCATTAATTGATTCTTTATAATTTTCTAATGCGTCCCAGATTTCTTTTGTGTGTTCAACGAGATTATTAAAATAAATATTTAATTTAATAATAGAAAAAAATGGAGGCGCTTTAATAATTAATTTTTTAATCACAGCCTTGTGAGCCTGCATTGCCTTTCTAAAAGCGACAATATTTTGTTTAATCCCTAAAATTTCTCCGACCATTATTTTCTCATTGCCAGAAAAAATTTTCTTTTCAATGTTATCAATATCAACGCTAATGTGATTAAGAATAGGAAAGCAATAAAATAATAATTCATTTAAAATTTTGTAAAGCAATGTGGCTGAACTGCCGTTTAGATATTCTTCTTGAATATTTTTATTATTTTCAATTGATTTAAACAAATCAACTAAAGGCGCCAATTCATTATTGTGAACAATTACTAATAAATCTTTTTTAATAAAAAAATCTACTTCCGAAGAATAAATTTCTTTTGATTGATAATTATAGATAGGAAAAATTAAAACCATAAACAAATAATCAGCTCTTTCAACTATTTTTGTTCTTTGTGGAGGCAGAAGACAATCTTTTACATCTAAAGAATAAAAATTATTTTCTTTTTCTAAACATTTTAATTCTTCTTCTCGTGGCTTATTTATATTAATAAGAGTTAAATTTTTCCCTTTTGTCTTAAAAAAATACATAAAAATTTATAAATAACAAAATAAGAAAAATAAATTAAAAGATTTAAATAAGTGTTACCGACGCTACTTTATCTTTTTTATTTTTAAATCTCATTAGCTTTACTCCTTGAGTAGCGCGACCAGAAACGGAAATATTTTTTAACGGTAAACGAATCACCTGCCCATTAATAGAAATAATAACCAAATCTTTGTTTGATTCTTTTAATAATTTTGTTTCATCAATTACCATTGCCGAAACAATTTCTCCTGTTTTTTCAGTAATTTTTGCAGTTTTAATTCCTGATCCACCTCGACTTTGTAAACGATATAAATCTAAATTACTTAATTTCCCCAATCCATTTTGTGTAACGGTTAACAATTTTGCATTTTTATCATTTGAATTCACAATGTCCATTTCTATCACTTTGTC
>JBBTVT010000118.1:0-3034 GCA_038078655.1 Patescibacteria group bacterium | reverse complement strand
GTTAATCGTTTAATATATCCATCACGAGTAATAATAACCATGCAGGGTTCATTTGGGATTAAATCTTCTTGTGAAAATTCTTCAATTGCTTGAATATTAATTTGCGTTCTTCTCTTGTCTGTAAATTTTTCTTGTAATTTAATTAAATCATTTTTAATAATTTCTAAAATCCTTTCTTTGCTAGATAAAATTGCTTCTAATTCTTTAATTAATTTTAATTTTTCTTGTAACTCTTGTTCTATTTTTATTTTTTCTAAATTAACTAATTGCTGTAATCTCATTTCTAAAATAGCAATTGTTTGCTGTTCGCTTAGTTTAAATTTTTTTATTAAATTATTTTTTGCTTCTTCTTTATCTTTTGACGCTCTAATTATTTTAATAATAGCGTCAATATAAGCCAATGCGATTTGAAATCCTTCTAAAATGTGCGCTCGTTCTTTTGCTTGGATTAAATCAAATTCTGTTCGTTTTTTTATTATTACTTCTCTATGTTTAAGATATTCTTCTAAAATTGATTTTAACGATAAAATTTTTGGTTGAATTCCATCAACCAAAGCAATCATATTAATATGAAAAGATTCTTGAAGTTGCGTTAATTTAAAAAGACGATTTAGAACTTTTTGAGGAAAAGCATCTTTTTTTAATTCAATGACAATCCGAACGCCTTCTTTGTTTGATTCATCTCTTAAGTCTTTGATCCCTTCAATTTTTTTATCCTTAACTAATTCAGCAATTTTTTCTAATAATTGCGATTTATCAACGCGATAAGGAATTTCTGAAACAATAATTTTAAAATGTCCAATTTGCGTTTCAATAATTTCTGTTTTTGATCGTATTGGAACATTGCCCTTGCCGATTGAATATGCTTGTTTAATTTCATTTGTATTATAAATAATTCCGCCAGTAGGAAAATCTGGTCCCTTAACAAATTTCATTAAATCGTCTATCGTGCATTCTGGATGATCTATTAAATGAATAATTCCATTGCTTAATTCTGTTAAATTGTGTGGCGGAATATTAGTAGCCATTCCGACAGCAATTCCCATACTTCCGTTGAGTAATAATAACGGCAATTTAGCTGGCAACACTTGTGGCTCTTTGTGGGACTCATCGTAATTTGGAATAAAATTAACAGTATTTTTTTCAATATCAAAAAGCAATTCCTCGGCAATTGGCGCCAATTTTGCTTCAGTGTAACGCATAGCTGCTGCGCTGTCTCCGTCCATTGAGCCAAAATTTCCCTGCCCCTTAACTAAAGGATAGCGAGCGGTAAAGTCTTGCGCCATTTTAACCATACTTTCATAAACTGCAGCATCTCCATGTGGATGATATTTACCTAATACTTCCCCAACAACTGTGGCTGATTTCCTAAATTTAGCTGATGACTTTAATCCAATATCCCACATTGCATAAAGTATTCTGCGATGAACGGGTTTTAATCCGTCACGCACATCAGGTAATGCGCGAGAAATAATTACAGACATTGCATAATCTAAATAGGACGTCTTCATTTCGTCAACAACTGGACATAACGCAACTTTTTTTACGTCAGTTTCGTCTATTTTTTCTATATCATTATTTGGTTTCATATATATTTTTTTATTTTTTATTTTTTATTACTTCTTTTTTATTATTAGATTTTTTGGTATCTATTTTAATTTTTAAAACATCCTGATTTTTATAATAACCGCAATTTAAACAAGCATGGTGAGGTAAAATTGCCTTTTTGCATTGAGCGCAATTTGTTAATTTTTGTTTTTTTAAAGCGTGAGTAAATGCTCTCACTCTTTTTGAGGATTTTGTCCTTTTTTGTGTAGGTAATGCCATAAATAATAAATAGCTTATTAGGCTAAATTAAAATTAAAATAAAATATTTAATATAAATTAATGTAATAATAAATCTTTTTTATAAAAAAGTAAATTAAAATAACTACTTTGTCAGTATTTTCCCGCCTTTTTTTGTTACTACAATCGTATGCTCAAAATGAGCGGAGAGACTTTTGTCAGCCATGGCTATCGTCCAACCATCATCTAATGTTTTTATTTTAAAATCGCCCATAGCGACCATTGGTTCAATAGCTAATACCATTCCCTCCTTTAACTTTATATTTTGCCAAGGAGACGGAATAAAATTTGGAATTTTTGGATCTTCGTGAACACTTTTCCCTACGCCATGCCCAACCAATTGTCTAATTACTGAAAACCCATTTTTTTCTACATATGATTGAATCGCTCTACCAATATCTCCAATACAATTTCCTTCTTTTGCCTGATTGATTCCCATAACTAAAGATTTTTTTGTTATTTCAATCATTTTTTTTACTTGTGAATGAACATTGCCGACCGCTACAGTGGTTGCCATATCTGAAAAATAATTATTATACTTTACCCCCAAATCTAAACAAACAACATCCCCTTGTTTTAAAATTTTATTTTTTGTTGGAATTCCATGGACAATATTTTCGTTTATAGAAACACAAAGACTGGCTGGAAATCCATCGTATCCTTTAAATGCGGGGATCGCTTTCTTGTTTCTAATCATTTTTTCAGCTAATTCGTCTAATTCTTTTGTTGAAACTCCAGCTTTTACAGCTCTGACTACGCAATTTAAAACATCGGATAGTATCTTTCCGCTTTCCTCAATTTTTTGAATTTCTTTTTTTGAATAAATCATAAATATAAATAACGCTACGCCCTAAGTTAGAACGTAGCGTTATTTGATTACAATGCAAACTACATTTATCTATTAGTTTCTGGTGCTTTCTGGTGCTGGAACTTCTGTTGCAGGTGGAACTGGCATTGTTTCTGGTGCTGGTGCTGGAACTTCTGTTGCAGGTGGAACTGGCATCATTTCTGGAATTACTGGAGCTTCTGTTACTGGTGGAACTGGCATTGTTTCTGGTGTTGGTACTTCCATTGCTGGTGGAACTGGCATTGTTTCTGGTGTTGGTACTTCCATTGCTGGTGGAACTGGCATCATTTCTGGGGTTACTGTAATTTCTGTTGTTGGTGCTGTAACATTAGGTTTTTGAAG
>JBBTVT010000117.1:0-6906 GCA_038078655.1 Patescibacteria group bacterium | reverse complement strand
AAATCCAAAATACAAATATCAAAATAAACGCAAAATGTTTTGAATTTACAATTTAATCAATCAATTAATTCTAACACTGTTGCGTTAAAAACTTGAATCTAAGTTGTTATTTTGATTTTTAGATTTATATTTGTTATAATTTTTATCTAATTAATTTATTTATTTTATTTATTTTTTTATGTCAAAAATACTTGGTATTGATCTTGGTACAACAAATTCATGCATGGCGATTATTGAAGGCGGAGAACCTAAAGTTTTAGAGAACAAAGAAGGTGTAAGAACAACACCATCAATCGTAGCTATCTCTAAAAGTGGCGAGCGTTTAGTTGGATTATTGGCTAAACGTCAAGCAGTAACAAATTCAGAAAATACATTATTTTCAATTAAGCGTTTGATTGGGCGAAGTTTTTCCGACGAAGAAGTTCAAAAAGATTTAACGGTTTTTCCATTTAAGGTTGTTCGGGCTGGTGAGGGAGTGAAAATTGTTATGAAAGAAAAAGAATATACCCCACAAGAGATTGCCGCAATGGTTTTGCAAAAATTAAAGGCTGATGCTGAAGAAAAAACTGGAGAAAAAATTACTGAAGCAGTAATTACTGTTCCTGCTTATTTTAATGATAGCCAAAGACAGGCGACAAAAGATGCAGGAAAAATTGCTGGATTGGAAGTAAAAAGAATTATTAATGAACCGACTGCTGCTGCATTGGCTTATGGATTTGACAAGAAAAAAGGACAACAAATTGCTGTTTATGATTTGGGTGGTGGAACTTTTGATATTTCCATTTTGGACATTGGCGAAGATGTAGTTGAAGTAAAAGCAACTAATGGCGATACTCATTTGGGTGGAGATGATTTTGATCAGAAAATTATTCATTGGATTATTGAAGAATTTAAAAAGGATCAAGGAATTGATTTATTAAAGGATCAGATGGCTTTACAGCGTTTGAAAGAAGCGGCTGAAAAAGCCAAGATTGAACTTTCTACAACAATGGAAACAGAAATTAATCAACCATTTATTTCAACCGACGAAAATGGTCCAAAGCATTTAGTTTTAAAAATGACACGAGCTAAATTAGAAGAAATTGTAGGTGATCTTGTTGAAAGAACATTGGAGCCTTGCAAAAAGGCTTTGAAAGATGCGGGTTTAGAGCCTAAAAATATTGAAGAAATTGTAATGGTTGGTGGGCAAACTCGAATGCCATTAGTTGTTCAAGTGGTAGAAAAGTTTTTTGGCAAGAAGCCTCATTTAGGTGTAAATCCTGATGAAGTTGTGGCTGTTGGCGCAGCTATTCAGGCTGGAATTTTACAAGGTGAAGTAAAAGATGTTTTACTTTTAGATGTGATTCCACTTTCATTAGGGATTGAAACCTTGGGAAATATTTCTACAAAATTGATTGAAAAAAATACAACCATTCCAACCTCAAAGAGTCAGGTTTTTTCAACCGCGGTTGATAGTCAACCTAGTGTAGAAATTCATATTTTGCAAGGAGAACGCGAAATGGCATATGATAACAAATCTTTAGGCAGATTTATTTTAGATGGTTTACCTCCAGCTCCTCGTGGAATTCCACAAATTGAGGTTACTTTTGATATTGATGCAAATGGGATTTTGAGTGTTCAAGCTAAAGATAAAGCAACAGGAAAGGAGCAAAAAATAACTATTACAGCTTCAAGCGGATTATCTAAAGAAGAAATTGAAAAAATGAAAAAGGATGCGGAGTTACATGCAGAGGAAGATAAAAAGAAAAAAGAATTAGTTGAAACAAGAAATACGGCTGAAACTTTAATCTATTCCACAGAAAAACTTTTAAAAGATGCAGGCGATAAAGTTTTAGAAGATGATAAAAAAAACGTAGAAGAAAAAATAAAAAATTTAAAAGAAATAAAAGATAAGGATGATATCGAAGTAATTAAAAAAGCTTTAGAAGAATTAAATCAAGCAGCTCAAAAGATTGGCGAAGCAATGTATAAACAAAAACCAGTTGATGGAGATGGTCAACAACAATCAACTGAAAATAATGGTGAGGAGAAAAAAGAAGAAAAGGGTGAATATGAAGAAGTAAAGGATGATGAAAATAAAAAAGATGATGAGAAATAAAATTAAATTAATATTAAATCGCAAAAATTTTCTAAAAGAAAATTTTTGCTTATTTTATGGACTATTATGAAACCCTAGGCGTTTCTAGAAATGCTTCTCAAGAAGAAATAAAAAAAGCTTTTCGAAAAAAAGCTCATCAATGTCATCCAGATAAACCAGGAGGAGATGAAAAAAAATTTAAAGAAATTAATGAGGCTTATCAGGTTCTTTTTAATCCTCAAAAAAAAGCACAGTATGATCAATATGGAAAAACTTTTGAACAAGGTCAAGCCGGAGGATTCCATGGTGGGTTTCAGGATTTTTCTGATTTTGGTGATGCTTTTCGTAGTGGTGGACAAAGTGGAATGGAATTTAATTTTGAAGATTTGGGAGATGTTTTTGGAGATTTTTTTGGTGGAAGTAGAAAACAACAACGAACAACTCAAAAAACGCATGGAGATGATATTGAATCAAGAGTAAGTATTAAATTTGAGGAAGCAATTTTTGGAGTAAAAAAACAAATAGAAGTTAATAAATTTATTGTTTGTTCTCATTGTCACGGAAATGCAGCTGAACCAGGAACAAAAATTATTACTTGTTCTAATTGTCATGGGACTGGTCAGGTTCAACGTATTCAATCAACTATTTTGGGTCAATTTAGAACAATGAATATTTGTTCTGAATGTCATGGAGAAGGGAAAAAGGTAGAAAAAAAATGTATTCAATGTAATGGTCATGGACGAATTAAAAAAGTTGAAAAAAGTGAAATTGAAATTCCAGCAGGGATTGATCAAGGACAAACATTAAAACTTTCTCATCAGGGAGATGCAGGCGTGCAAGGAGGTCGAGCAGGAGACTTATATCTTACCATTCATATTCTTTCTGATTCTAAGTTTAAAAGAAAGGGCAATGACATTTTAAGTAAAGTTGCTATTCCTTTTTCTTTAGTTGTATTTGGAGGTAAAATTGAAGTAGAAACTTTGGAAGGGAAAGTTAGATTAAAAATTCCCGCAGGCACTTTGAGTGGAAAAATATTTAGATTAGCGGATAAAGGAGTTCCTTATTTGCAACGTCAGGGCAGGGGAGATCAATTAGTAGAAGTAGTAATTAATGTTCCTCAAAAATTAACAAAAGAACAAAAGAAAATATTAGAACAACTAAAAGAGCAGGGGATTTAAAAAAATTACAAGTCTAAATCTTTATAGTTAAATCCTTGTCTATAAAATTTTTAGAAAAATCATAAATCCTATACAGTTTTTCACAATTTATACACTTTTTTTTCACAAAAATAAAATTTTAAATAATATTTTAATGTGCTACATTTGGAGAATGTTTTTTATTTTAATAAATTTTTTATGGACAAGAATCAACTATGGGAAGCGGTATTGGGAGAATTGGAATTAGTTATTAGTAAAGCAAATTATAATACTTGGTTAAAAAATACTTTTGTTTCTTTTTGGCAAGAAAATCAAATTGTAATTGGTACTCCCAATGCTTTTACTCTTTCATGGTTGGAAAAAAAATATCATAAAGAAATTGTTCAAGCTATAGAAAATATTACAAATTATAAAATTAAAAAAATATCTTATAAGGTAGAATCAATACGAGCAGCCGAATCTAAAGAAATTATGGATGCACAAATTAATGAGGAATTAGTATTACAGCAAACATTATTTAAAAATGATAATCAAATAAAATTTGAAGAACAAGGCATTCAAAAACAATTTAATTTAAATTCCAAGTATTCTTTTAAAAATTTTGTTGTTGGGTCTGGAAACGAATTGGCAGCAGCTGCTGCGATGGCAATAACTAGACAATTAGGAACTAAATATAATCCACTATTTATATACGGAGGAGTTGGTTTGGGTAAAACTCATTTGATGCAGGCAATTGGCAATCAGGTTTTATCGGAATATTCAGATAAAAAAGTTTTATATGTAAATTCGGAAAATTTTACAAATGATTTTATCCAAGCAATAAGAGCGAATAAATCGGAAGAATTTAAAAGAAAATACAGGGATGTTGATATTCTTTTAATGGATGATGTTCAATTTATTTCTAATAAAGAAAGAACGCAAGAAGAATTTTTTCATACATTTAATTTTCTTCATGAACGAAATAAACAATTAGTTTTTACTTCTGATAGACCACCCAAAAATATTCCAGCATTGGAGGAGCGTTTAATTTCTCGTTTTTCAATGGGGATGATCGCAGATGTATCTCGACCAGATTTGGAAACAAGAATAGCAATTTTAGAATCAAAAATTAAAGAACGTCAATTTAATTTAGATAAAGAAATTATTCAATATTTAGCAACAAATATTCAAAACAATATTCGGGAATTAGAGGGAGCTTTAAATAAAATTATTGCTCGATATGAATTAGATAGGCGTCCAGTTACTTTAGAAAGTGTCAAAACAACATTGTCAGATTTATCAACAAAATCAACCGATAGAGTAGTTAATGCTAAACAATTAATTGAAATCATTGCAAATTTTTATAATTTAAAAATAGAAAATATTACAGGGGCTTGTCGAAGAAGGGAATTGGTTTACCCAAGACAGATTGCAATGTTTTTATTGCGAGAGGAATTGGAAATGTCTTATCCTTCAATTGGAAATGAATTTGGAGGTAGGGATCATACAACAGCAATGCATGCTTATCAAAAAATTAAAAAGATTGCAGAAAATAATACTCGGATTAAACAAGATATGGATTTGATTAAACAAAAACTTTATTCATAATTTTTTATCTATTTTATGTCTGATCGCGTAATTACTTCAAAAGAAAAAGTAGAAGATAAAAATTTAGATTTGACTTTGAGACCTCGGAAAATAGAGGAATATATTGGTCAAGAAAAAATAAAACAAAACTTAAAAATTTTTATTGAAGCGGCGAAAAAGAGATCTGAACCAATTGAACATATTCTTTTGTATGGCCCTTCGGGATTGGGAAAAACAACACTGGCTCATATTATTGCCAATGAAACTGGTGGAAGTATTAAAATTACTTCTGGTCAAGCCATTGAACGAGCAGGAGATTTAGCGGCTATTTTGACAAATTTGCAAGACGGAGACATTCTTTTTATTGATGAGATTCATCGTTTAAATAGAGTAATTGAGGAAATTCTTTATCCCGCGATGGAGGATTATGCTTTAGATATTGTTATTGGCAAGGGACCTTCAGCAAAAACTTTGAGATTAAATTTATCGCGTTTTACAATTATTGGCGCAACTACTCGAATGAGTTTATTGTCATCTCCATTAAGAAATCGTTTTGGCGTGACTTATAGATTAAATTTTTATGAAGATTTTGAAATTGAAAAAATTATTAGACGATCAGCAGAAATTTTATCTATTGAATTAGAAAAAGATGCTTGTCAAGAAATAGCAAAACGAGCTAGAAAAACGCCTCGAATAGCAAATCGTTTATTAAAAAGAGTTCGAGATTATGCGCAAGTTCAAGATAAAAAAAATATTAAACACGATTTAGCTCAAACCGCTTTATCAATGTTAGAGATTGACGATTTAGGATTAGATCAAATTGATCGACAAATTTTGAAAGTAATTATTGAAAAATTTAATGGCGGACCTGTTGGATTAAATGCAATTGCTGCGGCAATTTCTGAAGAAATGGATGCTGTTGAAAATGTTTATGAACCATTTTTGATGCAATTGGGTTTTCTATCTCGCACTCCGCGTGGTAGAATAGTAACTGATTTTGCGCGACAGCATTTAAAAAAATTGTCATTAAATGAAAATTGTGTAAAATAAAAAATATGTTTTCTTTGAAACAATTAATTAATGATTTTTTAGAGTATCTTGAAATAGAAAGAAATAGAAGTCAGAAGACGATTAGAAATTATCAATTTTATTTGAAAAGATTTTTAAATTGGGCAAAAGAACCAGAATTAAAGAAAATTGATTTGGAATTGATTCGTCAGTATAGATTGTGGTTAAATAGATTTCAGGATTCAAAAGGAAAGATGTTAAAAAAGGATACACAAAATTATCATTTAATTGCTTTGCGTTCCTTTTTAAAATATTTAGCCAGAAGAGATATTGAGACTTTATCTCCTGAAAAAATTGAATTAGCAAAAATTTCTGAACGATCAGTAGAATTTTTAGAGGGTAGTGATTTGGAAAAATTTTTGCAGGCGCCAATGGAAATACAAAAATCAAAATGTAAAATACAAGACAAGGAAGAATTTGATATTATTCAATTGAGAGATAAGGCAATTTTAGAGTTGCTTTTTTCTACTGGACTTCGAGTTTCAGAGTTGTCAAAATTAACTAGAGAACAAATTAATTTAGAAAAAGATGAATTTACGACGCGCGGGAAGGGAGAAAAATTAAGAATTATTTTTTTATCTCCACAGGCAAAGCATTGGTTAAAAAAATATTTGGATGTTAGAAATGATATGGAGCCAGCTTTATTCATTAGACAGGATAAATTTTTAAAAAATAAACAAATAAATAATTTGACATCACGTAGTATTCAGCGTATTGTCAATAAGTATGCTAAAGTTGCTGGGATTACCAAGAAAGTAACTCCGCATACAATACGTCATAGTTTTGCTACAGATTTATTAGCGACTGGAGCAGATATTCGTTCTGTGCAGGCTTTATTGGGACATTCATCTATTACTACAACTCAAATTTATACTCATGTTACAGATAAACATTTAAAAGAAATTTATAAAACTTTTCATGACAAAAAGAGAAAAAAATAATTTTTTGTTTGATTTGTATTTTGCTCCTGTAGTTCAACGGATAGAACACCAGCCTTCTAAGCTGGATATGTAGGTTCGATTCCTACCGGGGGCACCA
>JBBTVT010000116.1:0-1196 GCA_038078655.1 Patescibacteria group bacterium | reverse complement strand
TATAGCCCCCGCAAAACAAATTCGGGGATTTTGAAAACCGTTGTAAAGCGACAATTTAGCTAATTTTATAATATTTGATATAATATTGGCATATGATTAAAATACGCCAATTAACAAAACAAGAAAAACAAATTTTAAAAGCTCATTACAAAAATTCTGGTTGCGCTTTAAACAGAGAACGATCCCATACTTTACTTTTAGCAAATCAAAACAGATCAGTCAAAGATATCGCTCTCATACTTATGAGAAAAGCGGATACTATTTGTCAATGGTTAAATGATTTTAATCAAAGCGGAATATCAAGTATTTTTCACAAATATGAAGGCAATGTTAATGCCAGCAAATTAACTAATGAACAAAGAAAGGAAATTGAAGAAACATTAAAAAGCCCACCATCTAAAAAAGGATTGCCTAAACAATTCTGGGATGTGCCAACAATTAAAGAATATATCAGAGCAGAATTTGGCGCAATCTATGAATCAGACAGATCATATCATTACATCCTTAAATTCAACGGTCTGTCTTTTAAACTTCCAACACGTTTTGATTTTAAAAGAAATAAAGACAATATTAATCTAAGATTAAAGGAAATTCATCAAGAACTTCTTAAATATCTGAACAGTAATGATTGGGAAGTTTTAACAGCCGATGAAAGTAGAATTACATGGGAAGCTGAAATTAGAAGAGCTTGGTTAAAAAAAAATGAAAAAACTGTTGTTAAGGTGCATCGTTCTAATGAATATCAAAATTACTTTGGAGCATTAAATCTAAAAACTAAAAAAGCTCATACAATTAGATTGGGTTGGCAGGACACAGACGAGATTATCATGGCCTTAGAAGAATTATCAAAGAGCTATCAAGGTAAAAGAATTTGTCTTTTGTGGGATAATGCTAAGTGGCATAAATCAAAAAAGTTAAGGGAACAATTAACTAAAGATCATTCCCTCGCGCATTTTCATCTAATTAATTTTCCGCCTTATGCGCCGGATGTTAATCCAGAAGAACATGTTTGGAAATTTGGCAAAGATATGTTAGGCAATCATAATCTTCATTCATTTGAAGAAACAAAAATCTTATTTGAAAATTCTATCCAAGACAGATTATTTGACTACAAAATCCCCGAATTTGTTTTGCGGTAGCTATAATTTCCGTGGCAGTAGTTGCAATTGTTTTTGCCGCGGAAATTATTTTGGACT
>JBBTVT010000115.1:0-1817 GCA_038078655.1 Patescibacteria group bacterium | reverse complement strand
ATTTTTCAAGAGGGTAATTGTTTGGTTTACAAAATTAATTAATAAAATTTATGCTGATAGAATTTTGTCTGCCAGTTTATAATGAAGAAAAAATTTTAAAAAGCAATATTTTAAAATTGTTGGATTATTGTAATAAACAAAACTTCAATTTTGACTGGCAAATCGTAATAATTAATAATGGTTCAAAAGATAATTCTAAAAAAATAGGACAAGAATTGTTTAATGAGTATTTTAAAAAAATAAAATTAGAAAATATTAAACAATCAGGCAGAGGTCGAGCTTTAAAATTGTATTGGCAAAAAAGCAATGCTGACATTATCGTTTATATGGATATTGATTTAGCGGTTTCTTTAAATAATATTTCTGATTTAATTAATCCTATAATCAAAGAAAATTATGATTTAGTAATCGGCTCTAGATTATTGCCAGATTCTAAAATCAAAAGATCCCTTTTAAGGGAATTAAGTTCGCAGACATATAATTTTTTATCAAAAATAATTTTGAATCATAATTTTTCTGATTTACAATGCGGATTTAAAGCGATTAAAACCAATGTTTTTAAAAAAATCGCCTCTTACACTAAAAATAATAAATGGTTTTTTGACACTGAATTAATTATTTTTGCTAACCATTTTGGTTACAAAATAAAAGAAATACCCGTTATTTGGGAAGAAAACAAATATGATCAAAGAAAGAGTAAGGTTAATTTAATCAAAGATAGTATTAAATTTTTAATAAATTTAATTAAATTAAAAATAAGATTGAACCAATTAAATAAAAAATAAATTTATGCAAAAAAATATTTTTATTATTATTCCAACTTATAATGAAAAAGAAAATATTCAAAAATTAATAGAAGAAATTTTTTCTTTAAAAATAAATCCCGTCTTTTCTTGTGAGGCATTAAATCTCACGGAAAAATTTTCTGAACCATTTATTTCACACAGTAAAGCCACGGAGTATTCTGGAAAATGCGGGATAAAAAATCTTCATATTTTAATTATTGATGATAATTCGCCAGACAAAACAGGAGATATAGTTGAAAAATTAAAATTAAAATATCCCTTACTTTATTTTATTCGTCGGGGAAAAAAATTAGGGCTTGGAAGCGCTTATCTTGCTGGTTTTGAATTTGCTTTAAATGAAAAGGCTGATTTAATTTTTCAAATGGACGCTGATTTTTCTCATAATCCAAAAGAAATTCCAAATTTTATAGAACAAATTAACAATGGTTTTGATGTAATTATAGGTTCAAGAAGAATAAAAAATGGTAAAATTATTGGATGGGGAATTTTAAGAAATTTAATGAGTTTGTGGGCTAATTTGAGCTCTAAATGGATTTTAAAATTAAAAACCCGCGATTTAACCAGCGGATTTAGATGTTATAAAAAAGAAGTTTTGGAAAATTTAAATTTAAAAAAAATAAAAAGTAACGGATATTCTTTTTTGGAAGAAATAATTTATCTTTGTGAAAGAAAAAATTTTAAAATTAAAGAAATACCAATTGTTTTTTTAAATCGCCAAAAAGGAAAATCAAAATTTTCTTTTAAAGAAATAATTAATTTTTTTCTTACTTTATTTAGACTTAAAATTAAAGATTTATTTTTATAATAAAATTAAAAATTAAGATATTAAAAATTATTTAAAAATTCAAAAATTACAAAATTAAAAATTGTAAAAATTTCTTTTAAAAATTTTTGTTTATTTGATATTTACATTTTTCATTTTCTAAAGGGATCCCTCGACTCATTCGCTACGCTCATTCGCTCGGGATGACACATTCTGTCATTTCGCCTGAACAGGCTGTCTAAAAAGTT
>JBBTVT010000114.1:0-1829 GCA_038078655.1 Patescibacteria group bacterium | reverse complement strand
ATCTTTTGCGCTGTCCATATTATAGCTTATGTTAAAAAAGGTCGGCGTTTGGAGTCGGTGTTTGTAGATCGTATATCCAAGCATTGTCAGTGTTAATTGTAATTAATTGCACCATAGACCAACGCAAAAATTTGAAAATAATTATTTTTTGATTTATACTAATTTTAATTTTAAATTTAATTTTTTTATTTATGATGTTATCTGATTTTGATATAAAAAAGGCAATAAAAAATAACGAGTTAATTATTAAGCCTTTTAAAAAGGAACAGCTGGGTCCTGCTTCTTATGACTTGCTTTTGGGAAATAAAATTAGACTTTTTAAGTCTACCGAACATGCATGTATTGATGTAAAAAATTATGAAGATGCTTTAAAATATACGCATAAATATAAAAATAAAATTATTGAACATTATACTTACACAGATTTAATAACTTCAAAAGATTTTTTTGTTTTACATCCCGGAGATTTTGTTCTTTGTGATACAATGGAATATATTGGATTTTCAAAAAAATTTGCAGGACAAATTATGGGTCGTTCTTCAATTGGACGATTGGGGGTCATTGTGCACGCTACAGCTGGATTTTTTGATCCAGGATTTGAAGGATTTGGAACATTAGAAATGGCCAATCTAGGAAAAATTTCCGTTAAGCTTTATCCAGGAATGAAGATTGCGCAAATGGGATTTTACAAATTAGAAAATCCATGTGAGGTTTCTTATGCTGAAAGAAAAGGAAGTAAATATACAAAAAATAATCAAGCAGCATCAAGCAAAATTATGCAAGATTTTAAATAAAAATTAAATTTTAAATTTAAATCTTTTATGCCCGAAGTAAAATTAAAAGTAAAACTCATTTCTTATACTAAAGATCCGGAACAAGTTTGTGCTACGGCAATTAAACAATGCTATAGTAAAGTAGGCGTTGATGATTTACAGAAAAAAATAGACAACAAAAAGAAAAAGCAATTAATTCAGCAGGTAATTTCATCTGGACATACATCAACGATTGAACATGCCAATTTTACTTTTGCGGTAGAAGGAATTTCAAGGGCTTGTTCGCATCAATTAGTGCGGCATCGTATTGCTTCGTATTCTCAACAGAGTCAACGTTATGTAGATTTTCAAGCCAAAGGATTTGATTTTGTTGTTCCTCTGTCAATTAAAAAAAATCAGAAAATATTTAAAAATTTTTGCAAAGATATGAATAAAATATTTGACAAATATAAAAATTTAATTGAAAATGGAATAACTCCGGAGGATGCGCGATTTATATTGCCCAATGCCTGCGAAACAAAGATTATTATTACAATGAATGCGCGGGCATTATTAAATTTTTTTAAAGAAAGACTTTGCCATCGCGCTCAATGGGAGATTAAAGCTATGGCTTATCAAATGCTGAATTTGGTTAAAAAAATTGCTCCAAATATTTTTAAATATGCTGGGCCAACTTGTCAAATAGAAAAAATTTGTTGGCAAGGAAATCTTGGTTGTGGATTATGGAAAAATATAAAAGGAGCGGAGTTAAGAGAGAGAAAATAACTTGTTAAGTTATGAATGAATATTTAAATTCTATAAATTTATTTTTTATTTTTGATTTTTTATTTTTTAATTTATCTATATATGCCACAAGTTAATTTAATAAAATTTGAATGCACAGAATGTCATAGAATTAATTATTTTTCACATAAAAATAAAAAGATTCTCAAAGAAAAATTAGAATTAAAAAAGTATTGTAAATGGTGTAAAAAACACACAACTCACAAAGAGACAAAATAATAACTAACTAAACTTTGGCAAATTTCTTGAGATTTTTTTCGCCAAAGGCGAATC
>JBBTVT010000113.1:0-3217 GCA_038078655.1 Patescibacteria group bacterium | reverse complement strand
AATCCGCAGAAATAATTTTATAAGAAAAAATTATAACGATTAGCATTAAAAGAATAGCAATAGAATTTAAAATATATTTAACAAAATTTAAAGAGAAAAAATTAGGTAAATTATTTTTTTTAATTTCATTATTTTGATTGATTAAAGAAAATTCAATTCCCATAAAAATCCAAAAAAATGGAGCTAAATCAATGCTTGAATAATGGAATTGCATTGTAAAGAGATACCCAATTATTCCAGCTAAAATTCCTTGAATTAAAATATGCTGTGAATAATTTTTCTCTATTTTTTTATAAATATAAGAAATACTTTTAAAGAAAAAATAAATTAAAATAATTAAATAACTTAAAACTGTTCCAATTCCCATTGTTGCCCAAAGATTCAAAAATTCATTGTGCGCTTTCTCGGCTTGAAGTCCAAAATAAAGATGCCACTCAGGTAAAAAATATTTAGGAATACTTGTCGCAAAATTATCTGGTCCAACGCCAAATAAAGGATAATCTTTAATTAAATTAATTGTTTGTTTCCAAAGTAAAATTCTCCCGCTAGAAGTACTTACTTTTGTGGTTGGATCTTGTATAAAACTAAATTTAATTCTATCAGTAATTTGTTGTCCAAAAGTAGTGTAATTAATTAATGTCCAACATCCAATAATCAACATTAGAATTATTAGAATAGCTTTTATTTTTTGTTGCTGTAAAAAATTAATGATTGTTTTAAAATTAATAAAAATTAAAAAAAATATTGCTATACAAAATCCCAACCATGCTCCACGCGAAAAAGTTGCAAATAAAGATATAATAGATATTACATTAAGTATTATTAAATAATTTCGCAATTTCCAATTCAATTCTTTTAGACGAAGAAAATTAATATAAATTGGCAAAAGTAAAACAAGATAAACTCCTAAAAAAGATGGATTCCCCAAAAAAGAAAGCACTCTATTGCCTTTATCTTGATGCCATTCCATTATTTGCCAATGAAAAAAATATTCGCCAATAGCAAAAAGAGAAACAAAAAACAAAGGGATACTTAAAATTAAAAATAATTTTTTTATTTCTTTCTCTGAATTAAAATAAAGATTGGCTAAAAAAAATAAAATAATATAACATAACCAAGAGAAAAATCCTTCGTAGGTTAAATAATCACCCAAAAAAGCAATATGTTTATCTAAAGAAAAAATGGTAGATAAAAATATAAAAAATAAAAAAATCCCTAACAGCAAATGAATTGGGGATTTTTTATAAATAAAAGTTTGATTTTTAATGCAACTATAAATGAAAATTATTGTTAAAATGGTTGTAATAATATAAAGAAACGCTACGCGAGGTAACGCAAAAACAACAAATCCAAAGGGATTGAAAATTATTGGTAGAAAAACAATAAGCCCAACAATTATAAATTTAATTATTTTGTTATTGTATTTTTCTAATTTTATTTCAGATTCATTCATTTTATTTTAATAAAAATTAACAATTTTAATTGTTGCATATTTTATTGTTTTTTTAAAGTATGTTATCATTTGAATAATGAGAATTTTATTTTTTGTTTAAATTATATGTTAAATAAATTTTTTGGATATTTTTCTAAGGATATGGCTATAGATTTAGGTACAACCAATACTTTAGTTTACATAAAAGATAGAGGAATCATTATTAATGAACCATCCGCAGTAGCAATTAATACACGAACAAATCAAATTTTGGCGGTTGGAGAGGATGCAAAAAAAATGATTGGACGAACACCTAGTCATATTGTTGCCTGTAATCCATTAGTAAATGGCGTGATTTCCGATTTTGAGGTGGCAGAAAAAATGTTAAAATATTTTATTGACAAGGTTCATCAAGAAAAATTTACTTTAGTTCCTCGACCACGAATGATTATTACTGTTCCTTTAGAAATTACCGAAGTTGAACGAAGAGCTGTTGAGGGCGCGGCAATGCAAGCGGGAGCTCGAGAGGTTTTTTTAATTGAAGAGCCGATGGCTGATGCGATTGGTTCACGAATCCAGGTTCAAGAGGCTAGCGGAAATATGATTGTTGATATTGGTGGTGGAACCACAGAAATAGCCGTTATCTCGTTGGGAGGAATTGTTACATGGAAATCTATTTTAATTGCAGGAAATGAATTTAATAAAAATATTATTAATTATGTGCGAGAGAAATTTAATTTGCTTTTGGGAGAGTGCACTGCTGAAGAAGTTAAAATAAAAATTGGATCAATCTTTCCTTTAGATCAGAACGATAAATCAAAATTGCTTGAAAAAAAAATACGGGGACGCGATTTAATTACGGGTTTACCAAAAGAAATAACTATTACAACAACAGAAATTCAAGAAGCATTAATTCGTTCTGTAAAAATAATAATTGAAGGAATTAAGGACACTTTAGAAAATACTCCACCTGAATTAATTTCCGATATTCATAAAAAAGGTATTATCTTGACTGGCGGGGGAGCGCTGTTGCGAGGAATTGATAAATTGATTTCTCATCATATCCAAATACCTGTTTATATTACTGATGATCCTTTAACCTGCGCAATTAGGGGGATCGGAATTATTTTAGAAGATCCAAAACTTTTAAAAGATATAGTTATACCATCGAAAGAAACTCCTGTAAAAATAATTTAAAATATTTTTTTTAAAAAATTATGATTCAAAAAAATCAAGAAAAAACTTTGGTTGTTTGGTATTTTCCAGAATTTATAAAACACGAACGAAGTCGAGAATGGTATTTTCTAATGATAGTTGTGGCAATCGGTTTATTGCTTTTTGCAATTTTAACTAAGAATTTTCTTTTTGCCATTATCATTGTTTTAATTGGTATGATTTTGGCTTTGTTTGATTCAAAAAAGCCGATGGCAATAAAATTTCAAATTGTTGAAAGAGGGATTCAAATTTCAGAAAAATTTTATCCATGGAGAGAATTAGAAAATTTTTGGATTATTTATCAACCCCCAGAAGTAAAAAATCTTTATTTTAAATTTAAAAATATTCATCCCAATCTTATAATTTCTTTAGAAAGTCAAAACCCTGTTTTAATTAGAGAAATTTTGTTAAAATATTTAAAAGAAGATTTAGAACAAGAGAATGAACCTTTTTCGGAGCAATTTGGGAGAATGTTTAAAATATAAATTAATTTTTGCCCTTGTAGTTTAATGGATAAAACGTGAGCTTGCGGAGCTTATGATGTAGGTTCGATTCCTACCGAGGGCACCA
>JBBTVT010000112.1:0-5199 GCA_038078655.1 Patescibacteria group bacterium | reverse complement strand
CGGAAAAGTTTATTGAATGGGCAAAATCAGAACATTTATCTTTTTGGGAATAAAACTTGGGATAAGAAAATTACCAATTAATTTTTAATACTATGTATAAACCGATAACACTACCTCCGAAATTTGACTTTGAAACCAAGGCGATTTTGAAGAAACTGGCGGATGCAAAGGCGGCTCTGGCTGAGCTTAAAGGGTATGTATATGTTATCCCGAATCAGAATATTTTAATAAACGCGCTTACATTGCAAGAGGCAAAAGACAGTTCCGCGATTGAAAATATCATCACTACTCATGATGAGCTTTTTAAGGCGGAGTTGGGGCAGGAATTGGTAAAAAGTATTGCATCAAAAGAAGTGCAAAATTATAGTTTGGCTTTGCAGGAAGGTGCAAAACGGGTAGAAGAAAATTATTTGATAAAACATGATTGTATTTTGGCAGTTCAGGAATTGACAAAAAAAAATAGGGCAGGTTACAGAAAACTCCCAGGAACGGTCTTAAAAAATGAAGCAACCGGGGAGAAAATTTACGAACCGCCACAAAACGGGCAAGAAATACAAGAGTTGATGAATGATTTGATCGATTATATTAATAATGATGAAATACATCCTGTTGATCCGCTTATTAAAATGGCGATTATCCATCATCAATTTGAATCAATCCATCCTTTTTATGACGGCAATGGAAGAACTGGGAGGATTTTAAACATTTTGTATTTGGTGGCAAAAGGTTTTTTAGAATTTCCGATTTTATATTTAAGCCGTTTTATTATCCAAAACAAAGGGGCTTATTATAAGCATTTGCAGAACGTGAGAGATAGAAATTTATGGGAAGAATGGGTTTTGTTTATGCTGGAAGGAATTGAATTATCAGCCAGAGATACTGTTTTTTTGATTGGAGAAATTAAAAAACTTATGCAGGAATACAAAAATTTCTTGCGCGATAATTTTCCGTTTTATAGCCAAGATTTGCTTAATAATCTTTTCAAGCACCCCTATACAAAAATTGATTTTGTGAAAGATGATTTGAGAATTACCAGGAAAACGGCGTCAAAATATCTGAATGAACTTGCCGAGCACAAAGCCGGGTTGATAAAAAAGGTGCAAATTGGAAAATTCAGCTATTTTATTAATGTGAAGCTTTTTGATCTTTTTTTACATGAGAGAAATCTTGTGTTAAGGAAATAGAAATCTTTACCTATGAGAAAAATGTCATGGGTAAGAAATCGAAAATTTTACTCATGAGAAAGTACTCATGTGAATGAAATACAAAATTGTTAACATGAAAAAACTGTCATGTTAAACTAGGAAATTTTAATTAACTATGCAATATTCAATTGTAAATTACAAAACGGTAAAAGAAAATTCTGATTTTAGGATTGATTCGGATTACTTTCATTCTGAGAAGTTGGGCTTTGATTTAAGAATCTAACGCAATATTATTGGCATAAAATGCCAAAAATGTTAAAATAGATTCATATGGGAAAATATTTTAAAATTAAGCAATTTAAAAACCACAGAAATTTTTAAAGAAAATTTCTATCTATTTATTATGCCTTGCATTTTAGCATTAATTATTTTTTCTATTCTTGGAATATTTAGCATTACTTATAGAGAATTAACCAAAGAAGCGTTGGATTGTGTGTTTAGAAGAGTAACATTCCGCCCGTGCAATACAGGGTTTAAAGAAAAAATTAAAGGACAAATTATTGGAAAAGTTTTAAACAAATCTGTTTTTGTCGCGCAAATATTGAATCAACATTTTGAGCTTTTTTCTTGGATTTTTTTTATATTAATGATTGGAAGCACTATCTGGGTTGTTCGCGGCGGATATAATTATTATTTTTATGGCAGTTGTAACGGTTTAAATCAAAGTGGATTTTGTGCTTTTGATCCAAAAGGAGAAAATAATAAAATTACCGATATAAATGTAAATGCTCAATGCGGAATTGAAAAAAAATCAGAGAGCAACATTTCATTGGATGGAGTTGATTTATCATCTTTTCCGACAAAAAATGTTGATTCAAAAGACACAGTGGTTTTAATTGGCTGTTATGAATGCGATTATACGAGAAAGGTTTATTTTGATGTTCAAAAATTGGTCAAAAATAAAAAAACAAATTATATTTTTGCTCACTATCCAGTTAAAGAAGATACTAATTTTTTGTCGGAAGTTGGTTATTGTGTGTATAATGAATATGGTGATAAATTTTGGGCGTTTAATGATTATTTATTTACAGTTGATAAGGCAAAAATTTACCAGCTCGAAAATGTCAATACTATATTAAATAATTTCGATTTTGATGTTAACAAAATTAATAATTGTGTTGCCAATTCTAAAACTAAAGAAATAGTTGCCAATCAAGTTGTTGAGTTAAAAAAGACTCATCTATATGGGACTCCAACAGTATTTATTAATGGTAAATCATTTGTCGGACCAAAACCTTATAGGGTATATAAAAGTATACTTAATAAATTTATTATTTTTTAAATAAAAAAATATATTTTATAATTTGTTGACCGAATAAATAAGATAGTTTATATTAAATTATATTTAAGCTTTGATAAAATTTTAGTTTAATTTTTATGAATTCTAAGGAAATACAAAATAGAATAAAAGGAGTCAAAAATACTAAACAAATTACAAAGGCTATGGAAATGGTGGCTGCGTCAAAAATGAGAAAGGCGATTGAACGAGTTTTAACAACTCGACCGTATGCTAATCTTGCATGGGAAATGTTAAATAATTTATCTGGGCGAGTTCATCCAGAATTACACCCTTTATTGAAAGAACGTAAAATTAAAAAAATTTGTGTTGTTTTAATTACATCTGATCGAGGGCTTTGTGGGGCAATGAATACTCAGGTTATTCAAAAGGCGATAAAAATTATAGAAGAAGAAAATGCAAAAATATTAGAACAAGAAAATGAAGAAATGTTTGGAGAAAAAAAATCGTTATTAGACAAACAAAAGCTGGAGATTGAATTTATTACTGTTGGTAAAAAAGGACAGGATTTTATTAAAAAATATTTTAAAATTTCTGCAGGATTTACTGGTCTAGAAAGTGTTTCAAGTCTTACTGAGATTATTCCAATTGTGAAAATTATTATTGAGGATTACCAAAAAGAAATTTACGATAAAATAATTTTAGTATATACAGACTTTGTTTCAATACTGGAACAGAAACCAAAAATGAAACAATTGCTTCCTTTGCAATGTAAAAATTTTCAAGAGGCATCAGACAAAAAAAAATCTTTAGAACAAATAGAAATTAATACTATTCCACAGTTTGAATATAAATTTGAACCAAGTCCAGATGAAATTTTGCAAGAATTGCTGCCTAAATTATTAGAGATTCAACTTTATCAATCAATGCTTGAATCAAACGCTTCTGAACATTGCTCTCGAATGGTGACAATGAAAAATGCGACAGATGCAGCAAAGGATTTGATTGATAATTTATCAATGATTTTTAATCAGGCTCGTCAGGCAAGTATTACGCAGGAAATTATAGAAATTTCAACTGGCGCGCAATTTATTTAATTTTTTATGAATAAACAAAAAAAAATTTTATTTGTTGCAGGAGAGGTTACGCCAATAGCTAAGGTTGGTGGACTTGGAGATGTTATTGGGGCATTACCGAAGGCGTTAACAAAAATTGGGATAGATGCAAAAATTGTTATTCCTAAATATGGAACTATTGATGAAAAAAAATATCCTTGTAAAAAAATTGCCAGTGCAATAAAAATTCAATTTTATGGCCAAGATGAATTGATTGATATTTATTCTACTTTTTTACCTGGAACTCAAGATCAAATAGAAGTTTATTTAATTGAAAATTTAAAATATTTAAGTACAGGTGGTATTTGTCTTACTGCTGACGCTTCGTCTTCTGGTGCAATAAATGAATGTCAACGATTTATTTTTTTTACAAAGTGTGTTGCTGAAATTTTTTTAAATACTTCTCAATATTTAGAACATATAATAAATTGGTCTCCAGATATTTTGCATTGCCATGATTGGCACACTGGATTTTTGTCAGTATTAAAAAAAATTCAAGAGAAAAATTTTGTTACAAATAATATAAAACAAAAAATTTTATTTACTTTACATAATTTAGAGTATCAAGGTAAATGGAATCCACAGGAAATTTTTAAAATGTTAAACATTAAAGAAAGTGATTGGCCTACTTTAAAAGAGAGAACAAAAAATCAGTTTGCGGATCTTAACGCTGTTCAACAAGCAATATTGAATGCAGATTTAATTAATACGGTGAGCTCTACTTATGCGCAGGAAATTTTAACTCCAGAATATGGAGAAAAATTGGAATTATTTTTGAAAAAACGAGAAAAAGATCTTTCTGGAATAATAAATGGAATTGATACGACTTATTTTAATCCAGCAAAGAATTTAGATATAAAAATAAATTATGGATTAGAAATGCCAAAGGAACAGTTATTTAAAAATAAACAAGAGAATAAAAGTTATCTTCAAAAAATTTGTAATTTTAAAATTGATTCAAAGATTCCGTTAATTGGTTTGATTTCAAGAATAGCCGATCAAAAAGGATTTGATTTGATTATTAAAATTTTTGAGAAATTAATGGAACAGAATTTACAATTTGTTTTATTGGGTAGTGGTTGCAAAGAAACAGAAAAAACATTAGCGGCATTGGCTTTAAAATATCAAGATAAGTTTTCTTGTAATTTAAAATTTGATGCAAAATTAGCTAATCAAATTTATGCTAGTTCAGATATGTTTTTAATGCCTTCACGTTTTGAACCGTGCGGATTAGGACAATTAATTGCGATGAAATATGGAACTATTCCAATTGTGCGAGCCACGGGAGGATTAAAAGATACAGTAAAAAATTATGTAATGCATAGTGATTTACAAATTAATAATTTAAATAAAGGTATCGGATTTGTTTTTGAAGAGTATGATGAAAATAAAATGTTGAATATAATAAAAAAAGCATTAGAGGTTTATGAAGATAAAAAGGTTTGGCAAGAAATAATGATTTATGATATGAAGCAAGATTTTTCTTGGGAAAATTCAGCTAAGAAATATTTAGAATTATACAAAAAACTTTGATAATTTATTTCATAAAACTGTTTAATAAGACGCAATCTTAACTTTGCGACGGTATATTTAATTCGATTTTTCATGTTCTAAAATCACAAAATGTATTGACACTTTACCC
>JBBTVT010000111.1:0-3350 GCA_038078655.1 Patescibacteria group bacterium | reverse complement strand
AAAGTATAGAATTTATAGAAAATTATATTAACGATTTAAATAAAAATGATTTTTTTTATGAAAAAGATACGAATTGCTATTAATGGATTTGGTCGGATTGGGCGACCAAGTTTAAAAATTATTTTAGAACATTCAGAATTAGAAATAGTTGCCATTAATGATTTAACTAATGTAAAAACATTGGCTCATCTTTTAAAATATGATTCAGTTTATGGGGTTTATGAAAAAAATGTTGATTATCAAGAATTAATAGAAAATGGAAGTGTTGGAAATTTAATAGTAGATAATAAAAAAATTTCTATTTTTGCTGAAAGAGATCCAGAAAAATTACCATGGGAAAAATTGGAAATTGATGTTGTTTTAGAATGCACTGGATTTTTTACAGAAAGGGAAGGGGCAGAAAAACATTTAAAAGCAGGAGCAAAAAAAGTAGTTATTAGCGCGCCATCTAAAAGTTTAGAAATTCCAACTTTTGTTTTGGGAGTAAACGAAGAGAAATATAATTTTAAAACAGATCATATTATTTCTAATGCGTCTTGTACAACAAATTGTTTAGCGCCAATCGTTAAAGTTTTGAATGATAATTTTAAAATTAAGAATGGATTTATGACAACAGTTCATTCTTATACTAATGATCAACGAATTTTAGATTTACCACACGAGGATTTACGGCGAGCGCGAGCTGCAGCAATGTCTATCATTCCAACAAGCACTGGCGCTGCTAAAACAGTAACAAAAATAATTCCAGAATTAGAAGGTAAGATTGATGGAATTGCTATGCGTGTTCCAACATCCTCGGTTTCCATAGTTGATTTTATTTGTAATGTATCTCGGTATACAAATACCGTAGAAGTAATTGAAACATTTAAGAAAGCAGCTGACGAGAAAATGAAAAATGTTCTTACTGTTTCAAATGAGCCTTTAGTTTCAATAGATTATAAAAAAAATTCATATTCAGCTATTGTAGATTTGCCAATGTTAATGGTAAAAGATGATTTAATTAAAGTTGTTGCGTGGTACGACAACGAATGGGGTTATGCTTGCAGATTTGTAGAGATGGCAGAATATATTGGAAAAGAAATTTTATAGTAGAATATTGTATGCATTTAATATTGAATTATTTTAAATAAGCGACTAATGGTCGTTTATTTTATTTTTTTAAAAAAGTGTTAAAATGTGAATATGATAAAGTTAAGCAAAAAACTTATTTCTCAAAAATTGGGCGAAGGAATTATTGAATATTTGCATTTTAAAACTCAAGAAGAAGAGGCGCGTGGAATAGTAGAAAAAATTATTAGTTTATATAAATCTAGTAAAAATGATGCAACAACTTGGAATGATTTTGCTATTTTAGTTAGAGCTAATTCTCAAGCGGAGCTTTTTTGCCAAGCATTGGAACAGGCTGAAATTCCTTATCAATTTGTAACCAGTAAGGGGCTTTATAACAAACCCATCATTCTAGATATCCTCGCTTATTTAAAATTATTAGATGATTATCATGAGAGTGTGGCTGTTTATCGAATTTTGAATTGTCCAATTTTTAAAATAGAAACCAGGGATTTAATCAATTTAAATTATTGGGCACGAAGGAAAACTTGGTCTCTTTTTGAAACATTAAATAAAATTGAAATATTGGGGGGTTTTTCTGTTGAAACAATAAAGCAGATAAATAATTTTTTAGAATTTATTCAAAAACATAGCCAACTGGCTCGCGAAAAAAGTGTAGGTAAAATAATATTTGCTTTTTTGGAAGATACGGGGTATCTTAAATTATTAACCCAATTAGAATGTAAAAAAAACAATGATTCAATTAATTATTTAAATCAATTTTTTAAAAAGGTGGAAGAATTTGAAAGAAATAATGTTGATAAATCTGTAAAAAATTTTAAAGAAGAGTTAGAATTAATTTTAGAAACAGGAGATGAAGGTGCATTACAGGTTAATTTAGACGAGGGGCCAGAAACGGTAAAGATAATGACAGTTCATGGTGCGAAAGGATTGGAATTTAAATATGTTTTTATTGTTAATTTGGTTGATCGTCGTTTTCCAACAATTGAACGAAAAGAAGGTATTGAATTACCAGATGCGCTTGTTAAAGAAATTATTCCAGAAGGAGACATCCATTTGCAAGAAGAAAGGCGTTTATTTTATGTCGCAATAACACGCGCCAAGGATGGACTTTTTTTTACTTCCGCTGAAAATTATGGCGGACAAAAAAGTAAAAAATGTTCTCGATTTTTAGATGAAATAAAAATTAAATCAGAATCAAAAAAACAATCAACAGATTTTATTGATAATGATCAAAAAAATAAAGCAGATAATTTTGTAAAAAAATATTCACAAAAATTTGCGATGAATTCTAATAAAAATACAGAAGATATAAAATATTTTTTTCCGAAAAAATTTAGTTTTACTCAATTTAGAGCTTTTGAAACCTGTCCGTTGCAATATAAATTTTCCCATATTTTGCATATTCCAATCAAGGGACGTTTTGTTTTTAGTTTTGGGAAAACAATGCATAGCACATTGCAAAAATTTTTTCAAAAAGTAATTGACCAACCAATGTTGAAAAGTGCAGATTATGAATCGTTAATGAATTTATATAAAGAGAGCTGGATTGATGATTGGTATAAAGACAAGGAACATCAAGAGAAATACAGAAAAAAAGGAGAAGGGATTTTAAAAAATATTTTTGATTCCATTAAAAAAGATCCGCCAAAAGTTAAACATTTGGAAATGGGGTTTAATTTTAAATTAAATGATTATATAATTAAAGGAGTAATGGATAGAGTTGATGAAATAGACGATGGTATTGAAATTATTGATTACAAAACGGGTGAGGCAAAAGATAAGGAAAAAATAACAATTGAAGATAAAGAACAATTATTAATTTATCAAATGGCTGGGCAGGAAATTTTTAAAGGAAAGCCATTGAAATTAACATTTTATTATTTGAATGATAATAAAAAAATTTCTTTTTGTGGTAGTGAGAAAGAAATAAATTTATTAAAAGAAAAAATTATTAAGACGATTGAAGAAATTAAAAATAGCGATTTTTTGCCAATGCCAAATCAGTTTAAATGTAAATCTTGCGATTTTAAAGATATTTGCGAGGCATCGAAGTAATGAGAATTATTTGCCGAGGTGGTGAAATGGTATACACGCTAGGTTTAGGACCTAGTGCTGAAAGGCATGCGGGTTCAAGTCCCGCTCTCGGCATTATGAAATTTTAAAATAAAATTTATGATTAATCGCAGTGAATCTCTGGAAGGTAAAAATTTTAATGATTCGGAATTTCCTTCTGATACTTCTGTGATGGTTAGGTCAAGTGAAACAGGATTAATGGAATC